>JABWCM010000073.1 GCA_013360285.1 Myxococcales bacterium | reverse complement strand
AGTTTGTGAAAAAATAGCTGAACGAACTTGGACGGATGCTTTTGTCCCCGCTGCCCCGAAAAAAACCTGCGCCATATTCCCGATATGACTCGGTTTTTTCCGGGGCATCGTGGCCAAAATCCTCGCGTCCAAGTCCGTCCCCATATTTTTTCACAAACTCTGTGAGTTATGGGGACAAACACTGATCCGGGCAGCCGTCGTTGTTGGTGTCTATCGGTTTGGTGCCGGTTGGGCACACCACAACTGTTGCACACATACAGGTGTCGGCACAGCCGTTTCCGTCGGTATCAACGGGTTTTTTGCCTGTGGGGCATTCGAGAATCGGGCACGACGGAACACAGGTATCCGGACAACCGTCGCCGTTGCTGTCGGCCGGTTTGAATCCCGGTATACAACTGATTTGGACCGAACATTTGCACACATCCGGGCAGCCATCGTTGTTGATGTCGACCGGTGTTTGTTCGGTTGTGCACAACAATTCTTTACAAAACGGCACACATTTGTCGATACAGCCATCGCCGTTGCTGTCGGTGGGTTTGTATCCGGGGGCGCAATCGATGGCGATTTTGCACATACATTGGTCGGGACAGCCGTCATTATTGGTGTCGACAGCGACCTGTTCCGACGAACATTCCAACTTGACGCATATGGGTTTACACGCATCCATACATCCGTCGGCGTTGGTATCGACAGGCAAGAACCCAGCGGCGCATAGGATCGCAAACGCACACACACACTGATCGTTGCAGCCGTCGCCGTCGGTATCCACAGCGACTTGTTCCTTCGTGCACAGCAATTCCTTACACCATGGTTTGCAGGTGTCGTGGCACCCGTCGCCATTGGTATCCACCGAAATAAATCCCGGGGCACATTTGATCGCAAACGCACATTCGCAGGTGTCTTCGCAACCATCGCCATCGGTATCGACGCCGATTTGTTCCGGGCTGCACTGAATCGGTTCACAAACGGGTTTACATTCGCCTTTGAACGCCACGTTCATTCCTGCCGCCGCCGCTTGACAGGCATTGCCATAGGTTGTGCCGTCGCAACCACACACCGGATCGTAAATCAGGATGCAGATTTGGGGTCGTGGAGCACATTTGCCCAATCCTTCGCAGTCGCCGGGTGTTTTTTGGCAGTAGTGGTCTTTTGCACATTCCAGATTGGATTTGCAACCCGCTGATTTGCAGGTGTCGGGGCAGCCGTCTCCGTCGGCGTCGACGGCAATTTGGCCGTCTGGGCACTGAATCGGTTCACAAACGGGTTTACATTCGCCTTTGAACGCCACGTTCATTCCTGCCGCCGCCGCTTCGCAGGCGTTACCATAGGTTTTGCCGTCGCAACCACACACCGGATCGTAAATCAGGATACACGCTTGGGGTCTGGGAGCACATTTGCCCAATCCTTCACAGTCACCGGGTACTTTTTGACAGTAGTGGTCTGCTGCACACTCCGAGTTGTTTTTGCAACCTACCGGTTTGCAGGTGTCGTCACATCCATCGCCGTTGGTATCGGCCGGAAGGTAGCCGGCGGCGCATTTGATGGCGATGGCGCATACACAGGTGTCGTTGCAACCGTCGCCATCTGCGTCGATTGCGACTTGCTCTGAAGTACACACAATGGGGTCACATTGAGGTTTACATTCGCCTTTGTAAGCGATGTTGATACCTGCCGAAGCAGCGGCGCAGGCATTGCCATAGGTTTTGCCGTCGCAACCACACACGGGATCATAAATCAGGATACAGGCATCGGGTTTTTTGACACACATTCCCAAGCCTTCGCAGTCGCCGGGTTTTTTCTGGCAATATTCGCCCTTTGCACACTCGGCGTTGGATTTACATCCCTGTTGTTTACATTCACCGCTGTAGGCCACATTGACGCCGGCCGCCGCGGCTGCGCAATCGTTGCTGTAGGTTTGACCGTCGCACCCACATACCGGTGCCCATATCGTGGTACAAAGCTCCGGTTTTTCTTCGCATTGACCTATGCCGTCACAAGCACCCGCACCTTTGTTGCAAAATTGACTGGGGCCACACTGGGAGTTGTCTTTACATTCTTTACATTGGAACACTTCGGGCGGCATAAATCCGCAGTGTTCGACACATACACCTTCTTCGCAGGACCAGAAATTGCCGCAGTTCATACATTTTAAGAAACACCCGTTTTGGAATTGGGCGCCGGCTGCGTAACAGTCGCAGGCGGTGTTGCAAGTGGGTACGCAGGTGTCTTCACAACCGTCGCCATTGGAATCCGCAGGGACCCACCCCATGATGCAGTCGATGGCAATGCCGCAAAGGCAACTGTCGTCACATCCGTCACCATCGTTGTCAACAGGAATGGTACCGGGCAGGCACTTGATGGGCTCACAAAGGGTTTTGCAGGGTCCTTCGTGGGCAATCGACATGGACGCGGCCAATGCTTCGCATTCGTTCCCATAGGTGACACCGTCACAACCACATACCGGCATCCAGACGTCCGGGCATGCCTGGGGGATGTTGATACATTGCCCCTGATTGTCGGCCCAATTGCAGGTATCCGGTGGGAAAATACACGCTTGGCCTTCGGGGCAGGGAATACCTAAAAACCCACCGCAGATGGTTTTACAGGGTCCTTCGTGGGCAATCGACATGGATGCGGCCAGTGCCTCACATTCGTTGCCGTAGGTTTTGCCGTCGCAGCCACACACCGGCGCATAGATCGCCGGGCAGGCTTGTGGGATGTTCATACATTGCCCTTGGGCATCGGCCCAATCGCAGGTGTCCGGTGGGAAAATGCAGGCTTGTCCTTTGGGGCAGGGGATACCGGCGATGCCGCCGCAGATGGTTTTGCAGGGTCCTTCGTGGGCGATGGACATGGATGCGGCCAAGGCTTCACATTGGTTGCCATAGGTTTTACCGTCGCAGCCACACACAGGCGCATAGATGTCTGGGCAGGCCTGCGGGATGTTCATACATTGCCCCTGGGCGTCTGCCCAATCGCAGGTGTCCGGTGGGAAAATGCAGGCTTGTCCTTTGGGGCAGGGGATACCGGCGATGCCACCGCAGATGGTTTTGCATTGACCTTCATGGGCCAAACCAACCTGGGCTGCTTGGCGCAGACAATCGTTTCCGTAGGTTTTGCCGTTACAACCACATACCGGTTTGTAAATACGGGGGCATTCTTTGGCCAATGGAATCGGGCTGCATGCGCCGCTGTCTTTGTCGCAGGGGGTGTCGCAAAACTCCCCCTTACTACACTGTTCGCTGGAAACACAGCCGGTTTTACAGGGGCCGTTGTGTAATTTAGAAACTCCGGCGGCGGCCAGCATACAGGCGTTGCCATAGGTATTTCCGTCGCAGCCGCACACGGGAAAATATTCTTTTGTGCAGATTTCGGGTTTGGGTTTGCATACACCCGCATCCGTCGGGGCACATTCGCCTTCACGATGGTGGCAATATTGGCCATCGGGGCAGCCCACTTGGTTTGGTCCGCCGCATTTGATAAGCGCGGTCAACGCGCCTTCGTCGCTGGATCGGTCGGTAGTTTGATTGTCGGCTCCTTCTTTCTGAGGAACTTCGCCACAGGCAGCAAAAAACATTGCGGATAGAAGCAAAAAGAGTGCCCAAAGTTGTGTTTGTCTCATGTTTCACCTACTTAGAGGGTGTTTTGGCAAAAAATTACGTTACGCGAGCCGCTGGCCTACTATGTCGGTCCTGTCTTGGTCGGCACGGCCGACTCGTTACGGCCATTGTCTCGCTAACCGGCAATTTTTTCCCAAACACCCTCGTACAAAATACGAATATTGTGAACCGAGCCTGGATTTGTGGCCACGGAAATGGACGCGGTGTGCCTAATTGATTTCGGCTCACCGTCGATTCCGGCCGTCCATTCCTGACCGGGGTGCGGTTCGTCGAAAAGAATCGGCAGAAAATGGGGCCGAGTCTGTGTCATACGTCGGCGCGGACTTCTTGCGAGTTTGAGGGCGAGACGATGAAAATCCGGCTGGCTAAAAATTCCCCCCCTAAAAAACCCCACACACATCTCGGTGTGTGGGGTTTTTAGATGAAATTTTTGTCCCGGCCGCCTTTGGCCGCCTCGCCCGGAAAAATCCCTGCGCCATATTCCCGATATGACTCAGGATTTTTCCGGCCGATCCGGCTCAAATCCGGCTGGCCAAAAATTCCCCTAAAAAACCCCACACACCTACCGAAGCAACACCAACTCTTCGGCGCTGGTCGGATGAATGGCGACGGTGGCGTCGAGATCGGCTTTGGTGGCGCCCATTTTTACCGCCACGGCAAATCCCTGAATGATTTCGTCGACGCCGCGGCCGAAAAGATGAATTCCCACCACCTTTTCTTGTGGGCCGACCGTAACAACTTTCATGTGGGTTCGGGCGGAGTGGGTGGTGACCGCATAGGCCATCGGTCGGAAGTTGGCGGAATAGACTTTGACCGCCGACAAACCATATCGGTCCTGAGCTTCTTGCTCGGTTAGGCCCACTGCGGCGATCGGCGGATGACTGAACACGACCGTTGGAATGTTTTCATACGATAAATGTGCGTCGGGAAGGCCGCCAAACAGCCGGTCCGCCAGTTTACGGCCCGCGGCAATGGCCACAGGTGTCAGGCGAGCTTTGCCGGTGACGTCTCCTATTGCATACATGTTGGGAGCGGATGTGTTTTGGTAATCGTCTACGATGATGTGTCCTGCTGCGTCGGTTGCAACCTGGCAGATGTCCAAATTTAACCTTGATGTATTGGGGGCACGTCCGACGGCCCAGAACAAGGTGTCAAACGGACCGATTTCGCGGTTGTGTTTTCCGACAAGTGTCAGGTGGCCGGGGCTGAGTTGTTTTACTTCGCGGAGATCCTGGTTGTGGAGAATGTCGACTTCGGCTTCATTCATCGCGTCCACCAGGGCTGACCGAACCATGTCGTCGAAGTCCTTGAGCAACTCGGTGCCGCGGACCACCAGGGTCACTTCGGTGCCAAGCAGGTGGAGTACGCCGCACAATTCGGTTGCGATATAGCCGGAACCAACGATAACAGCTCGTTTGGGCTGGTAAGTTAAGTCAAAAAATCCGTCGGAAGTGAGGCCCAATTCGGCACCAGGCAGGTCCGGGACAATCGCGTGGCCTCCGGTGGCAATCAACAGATGGTCGGCGGTGTAAGACGTGTTTCCCACCGTGATCGTGCCGGGTGAGGTGAACCGGGCAAAACCTTCAACAAGATGAATGTGTGAGGTTTCGAGCATTCGCCGGTAAACCCCGTTGAGATGTTGAACATAACGATCTCGTGTGGATTTTAAGGCGAGCCAATCCACTGTAATGCCGTCGGGAATGGAAAATCCGTAATCGGGTGCGAGTTGTAATTCGTGGGCGATTTGTGCCGCATTCCACATCACTTTTTTGGGAACGCAGCCCACGTTAACGCAGGTGCCGCCTAACTTTCCGCCTTCTATTAGGATCACTTGGGCGCCATAAGACGCGGCGCGCCGGGCGGCGGCAATTCCCCCACTTCCGGCTCCAATAACAAGAAAATCGCTGTGTTTTGTATTCAAGTTTCAGTTCCCCCCAAGGGCCATAATCCACTGTTCGACCACTTCGGTATAGTCGGTGGGGGTCAGGCTCGTGGCCAACGGCGGCATCCGATAACCGGATTCGGCGGCCATTCGAACGCTGATGGCGCTGAATTGAGGTTGGCCGGGCACGAGTATTTTCATTTCCGGAATGCCGAAATTGGTTTTCTGGGTCGGGGCATTGATGATTCCCGCTTGGGCAAGCGGAGTGGTGGCCCGCAAATCCACCGCCGTTCCGGTGGGACCTCCCGGTTGATGGCAGGAAGCACAATTGGCGTCGAGAAAAGCGCGTGCTCGGTCTTCCAGGTTGGCTGTGGTGTCCAACGGGTCGGGAAAAGCCGGCAGATTGGTTGGGTCGATGGGCGATGTGGATGTAAACAATTCAAGGTCGACAAAGGTTTTTAGCTGGTTTTGTGTTCCGCATCCATAATTCAGGTCGTTGTTGAGTTGGCGTGTACTCAACCCTAAGACACCTCCAGATACGGGTGTATGGCATGCCTGACATTGGTTACGGTTGGGAAATTGCCATGTGTAGGTATAAGGTACACCGTCGGGATCTATCCGCTGCAAGACGCGGGTGTCGGCGCCGGCAAGTAAGGTGGCGTCGGTGCCGGCTTCGTTCCATCGGTAACTGTATCCACGTACGCCGGTCGGTTCTTTGACTAGAAATCGGGTTTCGATTCGTGTGCGGGTGGTTGGGTCTCCGTCTTTTAAATCGATAAAGAAGTGTTTGATAAACAGTGTGTTGTCCGGAAAACCCCACGGGGTATCTGTTGCAAAGGTGATTTTTCCGCCATCAGGCAACACGACGTATCGTTGTTTGATGGCGCCGTCTGACCACAGGGGAGAAATCGGTTCATAAGGCAATACGCCTGCAACGGGGGTTAACTTAGCGACGTCGGAAAAACAGCCGGTTTCCGTAAGGGTCTGCGGCAGGGCTGGCCCCGGCGGCGTATTGTCGGGAGGCGCGAGTTTCCAGATTCCGCCGGTATAACCGACCAGATACAATTCATTGTTTTGGTCGACGCCAAAACTCGCGATGTTGGACGGGCCGATGGCATTGGGAACCGACGGAGGGCCACCGGACTCGTAGGGATAATAAAACAACGCTTTGGAAACATAATCGCCGTATACATACGTGCCGTACATCTTTGGAACCTCGCTGCCGCGATATACGTAGCCGCCGGTGACCGATTGACCATAAGCGTGGGTGTATTCGGCGACGGGGTCGATCATGCCGACTTGGGTACAGGGGCCGGGGTTACAAAAAGCACTGGCGGGTTGGCAGATCGACCCCTCACGGACCTTCCAGCCATAGTTGCCTCCCTTTTGAACCACATCGATTTCTTCGCGGACACCCTGGCCGACATCGCCGACCCAGAGGGCACCGGTTAGAGCATCAAAACTGAACCGCCACGGATTCCGCATTCCCCAAGCATACACTTCCGGGGCGCCGCCTTGACCGGATGCAAACGGGTTGTCCGCGGGAATGCCATATTGTTTTCCGGTGGTGAGGGTGTCGGGGTCGATGCGTAGGATTTTCCCGAGCAGGCTCATTTTGTTTTGGCCCGAACCCAAGGGGTCACACGCCGAGCCTCCGTCGCCCATGCCGATGTATAAGTTCCCGTCCGGGCCAAAAGCGATCATGCCGCCGTTGTGATTGGCATAGGGTTGAGGAATGTCCAGCAGGATTTTTTCGCTGGTGCTGGTGGCGACATTGGGGTTTGCCGAGACGGAGAACCGGGAAATCCGGGTACGAAATTGGGAAGAAATGGTGGTGGTGTAGTTAATATAAAAATAACCGTTGGCAACATAATTCGGATGAAACGCCAGGCCCAACAGCCCCCCTTCGCCGGTTGCGCCCGTGACTTTGGTGGACATGTCTAAAAACTGTGTTTTTGTGGCAACGGTTGGTGTGTTCTGAAACACCCAGATCTTGCCGGTTTGTTCCACAACAAAAAGCCGCCCCGAGTTGTCGTTGGCATGGGTCAAAAAAACCGGCTTCGTAAAGTTACCAAGACTGGAAAATACCTTTTTCCATTGAGGCTGACCTATTTGAGATGGGTCGGCGGGAAAAGAACATCCTGCGGGCGGGGTGTAGGGTGGTGTAAGAGGTGTTGTGCACACTTCGAAGGCACAGGAATCGACACATAGGTCTGAATCGGCGTCAATGGCCAATGACAAAGGCATACCAAGCGCAAATGATATCGCAAGTTGGACGTCGACCACGTCGGTCATGTCGTTACAATCGAGATCCGGTCCCAAGGGATTGTCGATGGCGCATTCGGGAAGTTCGCCGGTGCCGGCAAGTTCGGCAAGGGCACCGATGATGGCACATTGGACATCGACGATATTGGTGATTCCATCTCCGGTCACGTCTCCTGGCAGCAGTGGACATTCAGCGTGTCCACCAGATGTTGTGCTGACAATGACGCATACTGCCAACGCTGTTGTGGTTCGGGTATGATTTCTCAGCATCAGGGCACCTCCAAATTAAACTATGCACATACGCAATTTTGAGGGTATTTGCGAGGGTTTCCGGCACACAAACGGGTCCATCTTGAACGGTTATAACTGGCGGGCGTCCTGAATCGTTTTTTCCAAATCGTAAACATCGTCGATCATCAGGCCGTTGACGTAAATCGTGGGTGTTCCCGGCAGGCCGATGCGGTTTCCTTCTTCTCGGTCCGCCTGGATTTGTTTTTCGACTTCTTGGGCTTTCCTGTCGGTTTCAAAACGGGTCATGTCGAGTTTTAACTTACGGGCCAAGGCGACGATTTTTTCGTCGGACAACGAGTCCTGCGAATCAAACAATGCGTCATGCATTTCCCAGAACTTTCCTTGGCGGCCTGCGGCCAGAGCGGCCGCGGCCGCCGGCTGGGCGAATTTGTGAAAGGATAGCGGGAAAAACTTATAAAACAGGGCGACATCTTTGTTCTTTTTGGCGGCAGAGGTCAGCGGACCGCTGACTTTGGCGCAGTGTGGGCACTCAAAATCGCTGAACACGACGACGGCGATTTTGGCGTCGGCAGGTCCCAAACGTGGGGATTGTTTCAGGTCAAACTCGAACCGCGCGTTGATATTGGCGATTTTTTTGAGCAACGCTTTGACAACATCTTTGCGGGATACTCCATCCGCGATCTGAAAGGCGATAAAGTTAGCGAGTTTGGTCGCTATCTCACAATCCTTGGGTGCAAACATGCTGTCTTTGAAACTTTGGTTTTTCCCACACGGGCAAAATTGTTCTTCGGCGATCCGAAAAAAAAGTTCTTTGCCTTTTGAGTCCAAATTCGACAGATCGACACCCGGCGGTGCGGTGTTTTGCTGCGCCAAAGTTATGCTGGGTACAGCAAACACCAATAGACCCGCCATGATGGACGTGATAAGCCCCATTTTGGGTGAGAGTTTGTGAAAAAATAGCTGCGTACCCCGGTACCGGCGACTTTTGGCCGACTTGGCTCCAAAAAAACCTGCGCCATATTCCCGATATGACTCGGGTTTTTCGAGTCCAATTCGGCGCAAAATTCGCGGCCCCAAGGTGCGCCCATATTTTTTCACAAACTCAGAGCGAAAAGATATCGGTTGATGGTTCGGCAAAGTCAACAATAGATGGTTCGGCTTCATAATCGATGTCCTCAGTCAGAAACGTGGGAACAAACTCGCAAACGTCGGGGCTGCTGTCAAACCGGTTTGTTCTTTTGTGTAAAGAAGGTGGATTCCGGCAAACGATGACCGACTCAACAACACACAACATTGTGGAAACATTCGCTGTTGGTTTTGGAAGCAACATGGGAAACCGGTTTCACAACATAATGCAGGCCAGACAATATTGGGAAAACAATGGCGCCATCTGGGATTTGCGCCACTCCGAGCTGGTGGAATCGGCTCCGTGGGGACCGATTCCGCAAGATCCGTATATCAACGCGGTGTCGGTTTTTTCCACATCGCTCACCGCGGAAGAGGTTCTTGCGGAATGCCTGCGGATCGAGCAGATAATGGGTCGGACACGGCAGGTCCGTTTTGGTCCACGGGTGATCGATTTGGATTTGCTGTTGGGCTCCGTGACCGTGATCGATAGGGATGATTTGGTGCTTCCACACCCGCGATTACATGAACGGGGGTTTGTGTTGCAGCCGCTGGTTGCAATCTGGCCGGATGCGTGGCACGTCACAGCCGGGTGTACGGTTTCAGAGCTGTGGACACGGTGGAAACACTCGGTGACGCATCCAGAAGATTTTGTTTGGGATCCCAAAGCCCGGTCGGGGCTTTTTTCACAAACTCGAAGGGAAAAAGTGTGAGACGATTTGTTTCTGTAGGTTTCTTGTGGGGTTTTCTGGTTTGGGTTTCGGCATGCGAACACCCGCAGAATCAAATGTTTTCTTCGCAAATCGACATGAGCAGGCGTGGATCGAAGGTGGAATTGCCTCCGTATCTTACTGATGTCGTGTTGGATAGTCACGCGGCATATGACCAACTGGAAGCCGATTTCCGAGCCCGGCATGCGGTTCGTGACCTGGTGCCGGCTTACGAATACCTGCGGGCGCGTCGACCGAAAGATGTGCTGCTTGCGGTTCGTTCGGCCATGTTGCAGTTGGAGACCAAAACGCCGATTCAGCAGATTCTTCCGATTGTAGACGCGGTGCGGGAGTTGGCGCCGGATGCCCCGGACACACATTATCTGGTGTCGCTGGTAACCCGGGTGTTGTTCTATGATCCGGGCACTCGAATTTATGTGATTCCGGCGGAGCAGGTGGAAAACGCAGCGAGATTGAAGGAGACCCTGCAAACGATTGTGGATAAGGATCCACAATATCGTGGGCCATCCGGGGTCACTGCAGACGATATTCGGAAACATATTAAAGCGTTGGATACGGCCATTGCCGCGGCGAATACGGAATCGCCAACCGACGCTCAGGCGGAGCCCGGCCGGCCCCTCACCGGAGAGGCACTTCTGTTCCAAAAAGAAAGGGTGGCTTTTTACGAGACGTTGGAAAAAAAAGGTGCCACAGATGCGTGTCCCCATGGTCAAAAGGCGTTAACCGTTGGTTCCGATGCAACGTTAAGTGAGCATGTGGCAAAATGGTGTGCCGGCAACGACCGGAATTCGGCGAGTCAGACCGGAGCAGGCTCACATTGAAAGATGTTGTCAAAAAAGGTCTGCTGACGCTGATCCTGTTTTTGGGCGTCGTCGCATTGTTTAGTTTTGTTGCGGACTTACGCGCTCTCGCCGGCAGTTTGGACCGCTATGCGGCATGGACTGCGGCGGTGGCGTTGGTGCTTGCGGCGGGCAATTATGGTCTGCGGTTTTTGCGGTGGCAGTTGTATTTACGGGTTCTTGGCATCAGTCGAAAACCCCAGGGCGCCGCGGATTTGTCGTCGTCCGCCGATGTGAGTTTGGGATATAGCCTTGCGGTTTTTTTGTCCGGGTTTGCGTTTTCGGTGACACCGGGAAAAATCGGCGAAGTAGCCAAAGGTGCGTTTCTGTACAGAACCCACGGAATTTCCCTGGCTGTAACGGCTCCGGTTGTGATTGCCGAGCGGTTGACCGATTTTGTGGGCATTTTGATGCTGTGTTTGGCGGGGGTGATTTCCACCCGGTACGGGCTGGAGGTGATTGTCGTCGCAGGAGGGTTTCTATTGGGGTCGGTGATCCTGCTGAATTTCCGCCCGGTTGCCATGACATTGTTGGACTGGATGGCATATGTACCGCTTTTACGGCGGGCGGTGGCGGTGATGCGGAAGTCGTACGAGAGTATGGCGTTATTGGTGCGTCCGGATTTATTGCTGGTCGCAACCGTGTTGTCGGCAGGCGCGTGGTTTTTGGAATGTTGGGCGCTGCACATCGTGCTGACAGGTTTTGAAGCAACGTCATCTACGGTGCTGAAGTCGACGTTTATTTACGCTTTTTCGACCATCGCCGGTGCCTTGACGATGCTTCCGGGAGGGTTGATTTTCACTGAAGGAAGTATGATTTTGCTTCTCGAAAAGGTGTTTCAATTGGCGCCGTCACGGGAAACGGCGGTTGCCGCAACCTTGGTCATCCGGTGTTGTACGCTGTGGTTTGCGGTGGCAATTGGATTTGTTGCGCTGGCGTTTCTGCGGCGGATGATGCGGGCCTTCGCCGAAAAGGCGGGGAATCTGGACACAGGTCCGACCCCTTATTGAGGAGATACACAGATCTTATCGGTTTTGTCACATAAGCCGCCGGGACAATCCGCATCGGTTGTGCACTGGATTGTGTCGTAACAGATTTTGTCTTGGCCGCAAAATTGATTGGCGCCACAGTCCACGTTGCTCGTGCACTGTTTGGTTCGGTAACAAAAACCATCTTCCGCGCAGAACAATGTGTCCCGCGGACATGGTTTGTTGGAGTTGCAACTTACATAACAAAATCCGTTGGTCGTGCAGACACTGCCTGGGGGGCAGTCGGTATTGGTTTGGCAGAAGTCAACACAGGTGTCGGTCAACGTGTCACAGTAAGTTCCGTTGGGACAGTCGGGGTCGGTTGTGCAAACGGCGAGTTGTTCACAGAAACCTTCTTTGCAGATCTTGCCTTCACAACAATCAATATCACCGGCACATCCGGCTCCGCAGGCGCCATCGATGCAGATTTCGTTACAGGGGCAATCGCCGTCGGTGGAGCATTCGGGTGGATTGCGGCAGAATCCGTTGTTGGCGCAATAGGTTGGCGTTGGGCAGTCCAGGTTTGAGCCGCAGGAAATCCCATAACATAAGCCGTCGCAGTCACAGAATTCAGTCGATTTGCAGTTGGCATCGGATTCACAGCCGTTGGAAATACGGCAGCAGCCGAACGAACACTGGGTTCCCGCAGGGCATTCGGCGTTGTAGTCGCATAATTGCGGTCCTACAAACACCGGAGTGGGCTCTTTGGAAGCAAAACAACCTGCAACAAATACAATGCTGGCTAAGCCCACGACACGTGGCAGTCTTTTTTGCACCAAGTTGGTTAAGATAAAGATGGGATTTTGTATGAAGTTGAATGAAGACGTGCTCACAATGTCCTCCTCGGTGAAACCGTTGCGTAGAATGTTGCGATTGCGACCGCAATCGGTATGCTGCGGGCGCATGCGACGGTCTGACAACAAGTTTTGTTCACTGTGGATTGGGTTATTTTTTGCCTGGACTCTGTCCTGTGGCGGGGAACAGGTTGTTCCGTCGGACAAAACAGCGACGGATTTCGTTTTGACCTTACATGGCACTCTCCTAGCCGGAGATTGGCAATCCTTATATAACCACATTGATTTCGATGCAAAAGGTCAACGAATGCTCGGCGATGTATATCGGAACGGCACGCCGGAAGCAAAACGCGCGTTTCGCGAGACAATGGAAAGGCAGTTTCGTGAAACCACGACCCGGTATTGGCCCACCGATATTCTACCGAGGTTGTTGTGGACCACCGTGCAAGAAAAAGCCAATGAAGATGGAACAATCGAAGTGATTTTCGGCGTTTCGGCAGTGCCCCCAACCTTTCCCGAAGCCCTTGCGTTTGCGTATACGGTGCGGTCTGATTCCAATGGATTTGTATTGGAGGATCGGGAGTTACTTCAGGGCGGCAAAGGAGGAGCGCTTGCGGGTTTTGTACAGTTTGCGCTTGGAAAGCTGCGATCAAAATTGGGAAGAGAACCGACTCTGGCTGATTGGAACGAAAACTTCACACAACTGATGAGTGGAACCCGGGTTCGCCAAATAGAAGTTCCCGGTTCAAAGGGTGCACCGCGCGGATTTCAGCATTGAACCGGGAACTGGTTCACGATTTGTTCTGAAGTTCCGCTTTCTTGAGTGCCACGGCGACCGCGGCAACAGCAGCGGGTGTCATCCCACTGATTCGCCCCATTTGGCCGATGTTTTCCGGTCGAATCCGTATCAGTTTTTCCCTGACTTCATTGGAAAGACCGCCGATACTCATATAGTCGACCGTCTCGGGGATACGTACGTGCTCCATACGCCGGTGTTTGGATATTTGGTCGAGTTGGCGATCAATATATCCGGAGTATTTGATGTGTATTTCGATCTGTTCACGGATGTCGGTATCCAGGTGCCATTCGATTGGATGGGCGATTCCTAGGACCATGTCGATGGTGACGTCGGGACGACGAAGCAGATCGGCCAACGAAGTGGGATTTTTGATGTCCACAAGCCCCAAAGCCTGAAGTTTTCGGTTGATCACTTCGGTTGGATACAGCCTTTCTGAAGTCATTTTTTCGAGCGAAATACCAATTTTGTCTCGTTTCTTTTCGAAATGAGCCCACCTGTCGTCGGGAATCAACCCCAGCTTGCGGCCGCGTTCGGTGAGCCGAAGATCCGCGTTGTCTTCACGAAGCAACAGCCGGTATTCCGCACGCGAGGTAAACATGCGGTAAGGTTCCGCGGTTCCTTTGGTGACGAGGTCATCGATCATAACACCGATGTAGGCATCGAATCGGTCTAACGTGAACTCGTCGTAACCTAAAACAGCCGATGCGGCGTTGATTCCGGCCACGATGCCCTGCGCTGCCGCTTCTTCGTATCCGCTCGTACCGTTGATTTGGCCCGCGAGGTACAGGCCGGGCCATTTTTTTGTTTCCAATGTATGACGGAGTTGTGTTGGTTCCACATAATCATACTCCACCGCGTACCCCGGGCGGGTGATTTCGGCGTTTTCCAGGCCTTCGATGGAACGGATCAGTGCGATTTGTACGTCAAGAGGAAGACTTGTGCTAAGCCCGTTCGGGTATATTTCGGTTGTTGTGAGCCCTTCGGGTTCCAAAAACACCTGGTGGCGTTGTTTGTCAGCGAATCGATGAACTTTGTCTTCGATTGACGGGCAATACCGGGGCCCGATCCCGTGGATATCGCCGGAAAACATCGGAGATCGGTGCAGGTTGGCGGCGATGATTTCGTGGGTTTTGGGGGATGTCCAAGTAAGATAACATGGAACTTGAGGTTGTTCGATACGCGTTCCAAAAAACGAAAACGGTCGGGGTATTTCATCTCCCGGCTGTGGCTCCAAAAGGTCGAACCGGATAGTCCGCCCGTCCAATCGGGGTGTTGTGCCTGTTTTTAATCGACCGACATCAAAACCCAAATTGACCAGATCAGCGGTCAGTCCATAACTTGCCGCTTCCCCGGCGCGCCCTGCTTTGGTTTTGTTTTCTCCGATGTGAATCAAGCCGCCGAGGAACGTCCCGGTTGTAAGTACGACGGATTTGGCATGGAAACGGATACCGAGGCTGGTATCTACGCCGCATATGCGGCCGCCGTCTGAAACCAGCCGCTCAACGCTGCCCTGTTTCACGGCCAATCTCGGTGTTGTTTCAATCACATGGCGCATTCGGTTGGCATACAACACCATATCCGCTTGGGCACGGGACGAACGAACAGCCGGTCCTTTGGAACTGTTGAGTTGGCGAAATTGAATGCCGGTTGCATCAATGACTTTGGCCATCTCGCCGCCAAGCGCATCGATTTCTTTGACTAGATGTCCTTTTGCAACACCACCAATGGCTGGATTGCAGCTCATCCAGGCGATTTTGTCGATGTTGAGGGTCAACAACAACGTTTCGCAGCCCATCCGAGCTGCCGCCAATGCGGCTTCACATCCAGCGTGGCCAGCCCCCACTACAATAACGTCCCATTGTCGATGATAGGATTGCATATCGGTATGTTTCGTTTGTTTAGGGTTTACAGAGGTCTTTTAGGGACTTGGTCCGTTCTTTCGCGGTTGCGGCATGGGGGCTTTTGGGGAATTCTTTGACCAGCAAATCCCATACTTGTTTGGCTTTTACACAGTCTTTCTTGAGTACGAGCGCTTCTCCGATGCGTAACAACCCTTCGGGAGCACGTGCGTGGGCTCGGTAGTTGGTGTAAACCGCCTGGTATTCGGTCATTGCTGAGTCCAACGTATTTTCAAGAAAATAGGTTTCACCGACGTAAAATTGTGCGTCCGCCGCTTTCGTTTCCGTGCCGAATTTGTCCAAATATTGTCGGAAGATGGCGCGTGCTTGCTGTGTTTGTTTGGACTTCATCCGTGTTACTCCGGCTTGAAACAACCCTTCAGCGTCCTTGGGCAAATCGGTCGGCAAAACGGACAAACTTTCTCCGAATCTGCGGTCTATAAAGTCAGTGAGCTGTTTAACCAACGACGAGTTTTTTTCGAGTTGGAAACGGATTTCTTCAATCGATCCGGCGTTATCTCTTGACCGCTGCGAGATTTCTTCGAGTGTTGCGAGAAGGTTAGCGCTATCGCGTTGAAGCCCGTCTTTGGCCTGCTTCAACAGGCTGTTCAGGTTTTCCAAGCGCTGCATGTCCCGAGAATTACGTTCATCCAATTCCACGTATTGTTTTTCAAGTGTGACTACGCGGCTTTGCAACTCATTGAATTTACCAACGGTCACACAACTTGGCGCCGCCGTCGACAAAATAAGCATGAGTGCACACAAAGTGAACAGTCGACTCGGCAATCGACCGGCGGTGAACGCGGCAAGCATCGATATCCTCGGGTTAGGGTTTGACCATGAATTGACGATTGTGCAATGTGCGAACTTGTTCCGTCACCAGGACTTCATCTTAACAAACAATTTTCGGCTGAAACAGCGGCGATGCGCCGGGAGCGTACGGTACCAACACAAAAAGGGCGCCCAACAATGCTGGACGCCCTTCGACTAGTCATGTTCGGAAGACAAACACGCAGAACAATTCCAGTTTTTTTAATCAGACCCGGTATTTTCACCTGGCCTGATTCAAATTCACACTGAATTATTCAAATTTCTGTTCCGCTCGGCGGTTTCTCCACCAACAACTTTCTTCCGCTTCGGTACAAACGGGTCGTTCTTCGCCGTAAGAAATGGTTCGGAACTTCACACCACCGGAAATTTTTTCGAGATAACCCTTCGCGGCGCGTGCACGACGTTCGCCAAGCGCCATGTTGTATTCGTCTGTCCCACGTTCATCGCAGTGACCTTCGAGCAGCACACCTTGGTTACGTTCTTTGATGCACTCACCGTTCTTGTTCAGAGTGGATCGCGCATCGCTGCGCAGCGTCGACTCATCGAAATCGAAATAAATGGTTTCCAAGGAACACGTTGCGGCGACGCAGCGGCCGTCGACGCATTTTTTGCCGCTTGGGCAATCGGCGTCACTCCGACATTCGACATCGGGTACACATTGTCCACCTTTGCAGATTTGTCCTGGAGGACAATCTTCGTTGGAGCGGCAACGGTCACCACACTGCCCTAGATTGCTTCCTGGAATCTTGTAACAACGGCCACCGGGGCAATCCAAGTCTGATGTACAACATCCCTGGACACGTTGGCATACGAAGCCCTCACCGCAGTATTTGCAGGCATCGCTTTGGCTGCAGTGGGAGTCGTCTGCGCAATCGCGACAGAGTTTGTTGACGCAGTATTGTCCTTGCTTCGCGCAATGTTCATCATTTGTACAGTTCGGGTATTTGGGCCCGCATCCGGTACCAAACAACAGGAGCACCAACCCACCGAATGTTAGTAGCAATGAAAACGATTTTCGTGTCATGTTGAACCCTCCTCCGAGTCCGACTGTGTCTTCCAAATGTTGATTATCAGGTGACTCCCGACTATCCCGAACAGGACGTGAACCACCCGCCGTGGCGTTGCTGTCTGATTGTTTATCCGTTTGCGTTCTTTGGGTTTTCCAACGACTTGTATGAGCACGAGGCTGGTTTTGATCGTTGTTTTTTGGTATCGTTCAGATAAACAGCCTTTGAGCGCAGCGCCCCGGCTAAAGCGGAGCCGAAACTAATCGAACTTCAAACCCTTGTCAATCAAACGCGACAAACCTATTTGCACTTCTTACATACTTTTTTGCTCTGAGTTTGTGAGTTTGGGAAAAATCTGAGCAGGCTCTGTGGACAAAACATATGAAAAATCTGCGTGATCAATTGCTTAAAGCCGGGCTTGTCTCGAAGAAGGAAGTGGCGAAGGCAGGACAACAGGTTCGTCAAGAACGAAAGGAGCAAGGCCTCAAGGCGTCGGATGCGGCGGCGCAAAAGGAGGCCGAACGAATAGAGCGTTACGAACGTTTATTAGCGGAACAGCGGGCCAAAGACAAAGAACTGGAGATGCAGCAATTGGGTTTACAACAGGCGAAGGACCGAGTCCATCGACTGCGGAACCTGGTTTCGACTCAGGCGGTGACCCCCCGTGGTGGTGACAGACGTTTTCATTATGTCGCAAGCGATCGAGTCATTCGGTACCTCCAAGTGCCCGACTCGGTTGGGCGCGACTTGGAGCGAGGTGCGTTGGGGATTGTTGCCGATGTGGGCAGTGGTCGGGTACGACCGGTATTCCTGGTTCCTAAGGCCGTCGTCGAACAGGTCCAGGCTGAATTTCCGAACGACGTGTTGTTTTTTGTGGGTGAAGTCACGGAAAAACAATAGAACCCATCGGTAAAGTGTCATGGTTGTTCGGTTGTAAGCTGACCAAGCATAAATGTGGTGTTGGTGTTTGATTTGTTGGTTTTAGCTTGGCCGTCGACCGGCGTGTCGGGCCATTGAACGCTTGATCACCGCGATATGGGCGTTGTTATCGTTGCTGCTCGTCTTGTGCTTTCGATGACACTTCACTACCCTACGCGCCGGTGTTCGTCGGTATCGTTTGTGTGATGCCGCGGATTGAAGAGAAACCCCGCCGAAATTTTCCGGCTTGTAGTAGGAGTCGGTCGGATCGGATAAGTTCAGAATGATAGGTGTTAAGAGGGTGTTTAAATAATTAATCCTGCTGCGCGTGCCTATTGCCTACGTCGCCTGTTTTGCCTCGGTCGGCCCATCCTCGACGTGCCAGAGGGCACGCCTCCGGTGGGCCTTGGTCGGCAAAACAGGCTCGCTACGGCCATAGGCTCGCTCGCCGAGGATAAATTTTAAACACCCTTAAGTGACTGACCTATGGTCGATTGTGGCGCGGTGTCCAGCCGGACTCCACGTCTATGTCGTCTTGGGACAGGCCAGAGAGGAACAGCGAAAATAGGTAGGTTAAGCCTGGTCGGGCAGTTCAAGCTGCATTGGTCGTGCCCGTCCTTGTCGTATACGAGCATACTGCATCGGTTTCGCGTCTGTCTCGTCCGGCGCAAAAATCGGCTCGACCCAATCCATTTTCCTAACGAACGCAGCCTCTCTGAGAATCTTACGCCTTGAGAATGTCTGGTGATCCGTCCGCTTCGAAAGCGACGTAGTTGTGGGTAGGTTGTTTGACCGTCATTTAAGCCGGACCATTGTGGAATTGGCGGCTCCCGTCGTGTTGGCGATGTTGACGCAGACCGCGATCAATCTGGTGGATACCATCATGGTCGGTCGACTGCCCGCCACCTATAGTATCGCCGGCCAAAGCGCAATTGGTTATTCCCTCATCCTCCTGTGGGCCGTCGGGGGATTGTTGAGTTCAATTCAGGTCGGCACTCAAGCCATCGTCGCTCGGCGTTTCGGGGAGGGGAACAAATTGGCCGCAGGGCAGGCGCTGACCAATTCGTTGGCCATCGCATTTGGTTTGGGCACGGTTGTTTCTGTGTCCGCTTATTTAGCGATGCCCGATGTGTTTCCGCTCTTTGATAGAAACCCTAGCGTTATCGCGCTTGGAACAGAATACGCCGGCTATCGGATGCTTGGCGTGTTGTCAATGGTTGCAACCGTCAGCTACAAGAGTTTTTTCGACGGAATCAGCCAAACCTACGTTCACATGGTTGCTGCCATTGTGATGAATGTGGCTAACTTAATTCTGAACTGGGTTCTGATCTATGGTGTTGGTCCCATTGAGCCGATGTACGTTGCCGGCGCGGGTCTCGGCTCGCTTATCAGTACTTACATAGGATTGGCGGTGATGATGTTGTGGAGTTTTGCTCCAAAAGTGCGCCACACCTACCGTCCTTATTTTTTTTCCAACATCAAAGGCCGAGTTTTGGCGTCCATTGTCAGTGTCAGTGTTCCGAGCGGTCTTGCCACGGTATTTGTCATGAGCGGGTTCGGATTGTTTCTCAAGATTGTCGGACTGCTGGACGAGCGAAATGCAACCGACATGGTGGCGCACATCCCGATTTACGATCCGTCGACAATTCATCTGCTGGCACAGGTTCGTGACACCGCACTTTGGAGTGACCCGTTTCTCAACGCCGTGACCAACCGGCCGCCAATCTTTACGTCCACGACCAAAATCATTATGGACATCATGAGTTTGTCCTTTATGTCGATGATCGCGTTGGGCACGGCAACAGCATCTTTGGTAGGCCAGAGTCTCGGCGCGGAAAAACCCGAGTTGGCGGCTAGATATGGATGGACGTCGGCACAACTCGGTGGGGTTAGTATGGTCGTTTTCGGCACGTTGGCGTTTGTTTTTCCGGACTGGTTTATCGCCATTTTTAACTCGGATTTGGCGGTTATCGACGCAGGGAGGTCTTCCCTTCGTCTCATGTCGGTATCGGCGGTTTTTATTGCGATTGGGCTGATTTTGGCACAAGCGTTGTTCGGTGCCGGTTACTCCCGTTATGTGATGTGGGTAGAGGTAACGCTACATTTGGTGTGCCTTGCGCCTCTCGCGTACCTGCTCGGGCTTGTGTGGGACTTTGGGTTGGTCGGAATCTGGTCTGCTGCTTTTGCCTATATTTTTCTGCTTGCGCTGGCGATGGTTTGGAAATTTTGGGAAGGTGGTTGGAAAAAAGTGATGTTGTAGGAACGTGGTTTGCTTGGTAACTTAAGGTTGCGGTAGAATCTGTTAAGTGAATGTTCCTGGCGGAGGTTGTGCGATCGTGTTGGACAAAATAAAGTGCGTGATTGTGGGCGCTACCGGGTACGGTGGTGCAGAATTGCTGAGAAATCTTCTCTTTCATCCCTTTGTCGACGTCACCAGAATTACGGCAGTCGATTATGTCGGTAAACCGATTTCCGACGTTCACATGTCGCTTCTGGGGAAAACCTCGCTCAAGGTTGAACAACTTGATGTTTTGGACGCTGCTCAAGGCGCTGATGTTGTGTTTTTTGCGCTTCCTCACAAAGTAAGCGCCAAAGAAATCATGCGATTGTTTGGTACGGGGGTCAAAATCATCGACCTATCCGGCGACTTCCGACTGCAAAACAAGGACGATTACACCCAATTTTACGGAGCCGGGCATCCATGTCACGAAGCGTCGGCTACGTTTGTTTATGGTTTGCCGGAACTGTTTCGGAGGTCGATCCGGACTGCTACCCGTATCGCCTCCCCGGGGTGTTTTGCTACAGCGATCACGTTGTCGATGTTGCCTTTGGCGAAAGCAGGGCTTTTGAGCGGGCCGGCGCGTGTGGCGGCGATGACCGGTTCCAGCGGAAGCGGCGCAGAGCCCAAACTAACGACCCACCATCCGCTGCGGGCGGGTAACATAAGGGCGTACAAGACACTCGATCATCAACATACGCCGGAAATCATCCAGACATTGCAAGCCGGAGGCGCAGGCGCCGATTTTTCGTTACAGTTCGTTCCAATTTCAGCGCCTTTGGTGCGAGGGATTTTCGTTACGGCGTTTGTTGAAGTCCCAGCACACCTAAATGAACAAGATATACGGCAAATTTACCGTTCCGAGTACGGCGATGAGCCGTGCATTCGTTTGTTGGAAGGGAGGCTCCCTGAGGTGATCGGAATCGCTGGGAGCATGTTTGTCGAAATCGGTCTACAACTGGATACGGAAGCTCGAGACGGCAAACGCACCCTTGTTTGTTTCTCCGCATTGGACAACTTGGTGAAAGGCGGTGCCGGTCAGGCGATTCAATCCATGAACATTCTTATGGGTTGGCCGGAATTGACCGGGGTGGATCGTGTGGGGCTGTGGCCCTAAACAAGGTTGGGTTGGTAAACGATGGTCATGGAGTACGTAGGCAAGACGATTGTTCTGAAAATCGGTGGCGAAGCCGTGATGTCACCTGAATTTCCAGGTGTCGTAGCGGATATCGGGCAACTCGTACGTGCGGGGGTGAAGGTTGCCGTGGTACATGGCGGTGGACCGCAAGCCACCGCTTTGACAAAACGACTTGGACTGGAGCCGCGAATCGTCGGCGGGCGACGAATCACCGATGCTGAGACCTTGGAAGTAATGAAAATGGTGCTTTCGGGGCAAATCGGCACCGATTTGGCGGCGTTGTTTCGGAGACAGAAAGTCAGCGCCGTTGCGTTGTCCGGTGTGTCCGGGGATATCCTTCACGCTAAAAAGCGACCACCTCGGGTTGTCAGTGGTGGCGGCCCGGAAGCGATCGATTTTGGCTATGTTGGCGACATCTTGAGCGTCTCGACCGAGATCTTAGAGATGCTGATGAATCATGGGGTTGTGCCGTTGCTCAATTCGTTGGGTGTGGACGACTTTGGTCAGATATTGAATATTAACGCCGATGTCGCTGCCACTCGAATCGCTGTTGCTCTCGGAGCCCGTAAATTGTTTATGTTGACGGGTGCTTCGGGCGTCTTTCGCGACATTTCCGACCCATCCAGCCGAATTTCCACGTTGACGGTGGCCGAGGGAAAAAAACTGATCGCCGACAACATTGTTACCGGCGGAATGATTCCCAAACTTGAAGAAAGTTTTGGGGCAATCGCCGCAGGTATTCCTGAAGTCCACATCTTTTCTTCGGCGGCGCCTCACGCGTTGCTGCTCGAGTTTACGGCTGAGACCCGCACCGGAACCATGTTGTGCGGCGCGCAGTAGCGGTTTTTTGGAAACGAAAGGTTGATACCCTATGGCGGTCGACCGATACCTATTGCCGGTGAACCACTATCTTAGCGTGGGGTATGTATTCGCTGGATTCTTTGTCCCAATGTTCATAAGCGTATCGAACATCAATACGAAAACCCATCGCAAACCCATAATCGTCTTCGGCAATCTGAACTTCTTTTGAGTCGGTTCCGTCGCCGTTTGACACCAGCAGGCGTGCCCAGCCGCTGTGTGAATCTCCTTTGGGTGTTTTTATCGTTGTCCAACCTGTTTTCAGCAGTTGTACATAGATGTCGTGGTTTCGCAATTTGAAACGGTCCGTACGAAACAGCTCCAGTTCTTGCTCGAGATTGAATTCGCCCATGCTCCAGCGTTTTGACTTTGCTTCGGCAGCCTTTTCTTCTTCCTGCGACTGTTTCAGTTCGTTTTCGATACGAACTCGCCGTTGAGCGTCCATTTCGTCCTTCGTAAGTACCTTGCTTCCTCCACATCCCATCCCGAATTGTGTGGTGATGATAACAAGAATGACTTGGAACATGGCCTTTGGACTCATAAATCACCTCCGTGAGGATTGTACACACTTGTCCGCCATAGGGAGCAAGCCCCAAAACCGCTTTGTGTCGTTAAAAGTACAACAACACGCCAAGTCGGAAGAACAAACGGTGTCCGGAAAACGTACCGGACACGTCGCCGACACCGTAGTCGTCAAGTTGCTCCGAACTCACAGTGACATTCAATAGGCTGTAAGCATATGTAGCACCGATATCCATGGCGGCACGACGCGAGATCGGCAATTTTGTACCAACCGATGCCCCAAAAATACCTCCGCTTGCCACGGCGGATCCAAATGACACCACTTCTCCGCCCACCATAGGCTCCAGATAAAACCGCATGGTGGACCCGAATTGAAACGTCACGATTCCAGCAAGGTCAAATAAGGTTGTGTCCTGATCTTCGAATCCGGTTTGGATACCAGTGCGTATTCCCGCGAGAAACCAATCGGTTACCTGATAAGCCGCCTGGGCGGACAAACCCCACATCAACGCGTTTGCGTGGCTTGTTGCGGCACTGAGTGCCAAAGTGGTTTGTACGCCCACTTCAATTTCCCCCGGCTGTCCGGGTGACTTTGCTTCGTCTGCGGGCAAAAATGCATATACGGCGGCGATCTTGTCCGCTTCGATCAACCACTCCCCTGCCGGACCGGTTATTTGCATTCGTCCGTCGATTAGGCGTTCAAGTTTTCCGGTTCGTACTTCGCCGTCGGTTTGCACAACCGTTCGCCAATCGGCCGGGTCGGATGCTGCGGCGTTTGGACTCACCCATGCAAAAAAAAGCACGATAACAACAACCACAACGCGACATGTTATGGATACCATAGGATTCCCACCTCCAATAACCCACGAAAACGATGCTCGGATTCGGAAACTCCGCTGTTGCGGGCGCCCGATGCGTATGCGTAGGCAAGTGTGATTGCCGCTTCAATCGCCGTTGTTTTGCCAACGGGCATCTTGAGGCCGACGACTCCGCCAGCCATCAAACCGGCAGTTGTCGTCAACGGGTCATCTCCGTTCGGAGAAATTTCGTCGACGGTGGCTTCTGTGCCCATCACGGGTCCAAAAAACAACTGGTTAGAGTGAACCGGTACGTGGTACAACGCACCGATACCTGCTTGTAGGAATACTTCATTCGCTTCGTTGGTCAACGCGATCATGGTTCGCGCAAAGAGTTCCAATTCCAAAGTGTTGATGAGAAATATTCCTGCACTTAATTTACCGGATATTGTGTGTAAATTACGAGATTCCGGAACCAGGTTGAATTTGAATGCTTCGTTTCCTTTTTCCGTATCCGGTTCAAATCGGCTGCTCGAAAAGGAATAGCCCAAGCCCGTACCGACCTCAACACTCCATTGTTGTGCCATCATCGTGCCCAGTTCGAGTTTTTGCTCATTGATGAGGGCAAACATTTCCCGAATCTCGGAGCGGGAAATTTCTTTGGCGCCTTGGCCGGTCAAAAGGGTTACGCTGTTATTGTTTTCTCGCGTTAATTTACCGGAATACGCTCGATTATCCGTTAAGATAATGGTGTGTGTATACTCAAGTTGATGCGACTGCTGACCGGCGCTGCTCAAGTCCGGTGCATCAAAAGCGGCCAAAATGGCGCGGCGTTGACAACTTGGTCCGTGACCCAGTGAGCATGCGGTCTGAAACGCGGCTGCGGCGTCCTGCGGGGATCCTGATTTTACCAAAGCCAACCCCAACGCACCATGTGCGTATCCACTGGTGGGGGAAGCCTCTACAGCGCACCGAAATCGATTGACGGCGACCAACGGGCGGTCAAAAAACGCGTTGACTCCCTCAGCAAGACAACGACTGGCAACCGACGACGGTGTTTCTATCGTCGCGCTAGGAAGCGGGTCGGGCTTGATAAGGCGGCAAGCATCGGTGGCCTTGTATGCACATGCTTTGAGGCGGGCAGCCTGGGACAAAACCTCATCCCCCTGACTGCTCAACACATCGGCATATGCGTGAAGCAGATGTCCCGAGTTGGGGCGGTCCATCAACTCGTTTTCAAGAAACGTCCGTGCACCTCCAAGATCCCCTGTAGACATCATTTGTCGCGCTTTAAGTGCCGCTTCTTTTGTGTCTTGGGCGAAAACGGTTCCCTGCAGCACAAGCGATACGCACCAAGTTGTTGCAGCAAGGCCGGTCCACCCCAACAAGCGAATCGAGAAGCCCCCGAGACGCAACAGCACGTCCTTCAAACTACATTCGTGTATTTTTGTGGGCACGGATACCTCTGTTGATTGTTATCTTAGAGGGTGTTTGGGAAAAAAATAACGGCGAGCGAGACAGTGGCCGTAGCGAGGCGGGCCTGCCGACGGAGGCCCACCGGAGGCGTACCCGAAGGTACGCTGAGGATGGGCCGACCGAGGCAGGACCGACGCAGTAGGCCAATGGCTCGCGTAGCTTATTTTTTTCC
>JABWCM010000072.1 GCA_013360285.1 Myxococcales bacterium | reverse complement strand
GCCAAAGTTGCAACAGCCTGCTCGACGTCAGCTCGGGCAAACTCGCTTATTTAAACACGCTGCCGGGCACGAACTGGAAAATTACCATTCCGCTCGGAACCGAAGGAATACTCGACGGAATCCGCTGGATCGTAACGGGATGGATGCGGCGGTCCACGGTGGTCGACGGGATCGAATATCCGTGGGACGAATATCTGTTGTACAATGAAAAACAGGGGTATTGTTGGCTTGTATCAAGCGATGATCATTGGACTTTTCTGAAGCCTGTCCCCATGGCCGATGTCAGAATGGATGGCCGATGGGTATGGCACGAAAAAAAACGGTATCGCAAATTCCAGGAAAATCCGGTTACCGTCAAATCCGTAAGAGGAGAATTTTATTGGCGGGTGACCCTCGGCGAACGTTCACAATCAGCGGACTACATTGCGCCGCCAAAGATGTTATCGATTGAGACTTCGCAAAGCACCGATTCCACAAACAAAACCACGGCGAAAGAGGTCAACGCAACATGTGGCGAATACCTGACGCCGAACGAGGTATGGAAAACGTTTGGATTGGAAGGTGCGCCGGACAAACCGCGAGGAATCGCGCCGAACCAACCGTCGCGTTACAAAGCAGCCGGTTTCGCCGCCGGAAAAGCAACGTTGTTGTTTATCGCGTTGTTGTTGGGGCTGTGGATGGTACGGGGTTCGATTGCCGGCGAACACGAAATTTACAACAACTTATACACGGCGCCGTTTCCCACCGATGAAGGGGGCAATGCGGCGATTTTTACCGACTCCTTTGAAGTAACGGATTCGAATCACATTTTGAAAGTGGAGATCCGGTCCCCCGTACAAAACAGTTGGGTTTATTTGGACGGGGCACTCGTCAACGAACAGGAGGGGGACATTGTCGAGTTCAGTTCGGAAGTGGCGTTTTATTCAGGAACAGACAGCGACGGTTCCTGGACAGAAGGCAGCCAGAAAGACACCGTGTATCTTTCCGCAGTGCCTGCGGGTAGTTATGTCATGCGATTGGCTCCTCAAGCAGATCCCAAAGCGACGAATGTCTCCTTTCAGGTGATTGTGTTTGAGGGCGCAACCCGAACTTCCTATTTCGTGATTGCGTTGGTATTTTCGCTGTTGGTTCCCGCCATTCTGCTTGGATTTCATTTCAACTTTGAACACCAACGGTGGCAAGAATCCAATTTCAGCCCAGGGACGTGATATGGGTACCAAAATATATATCGGGACACTGGCGATCCTGTTTGTGTTTTTGTTGGGGCACACCGTCATAGGTATCGATCCCTTTACCACGTCGGAAAAAGGGAAACTGACGGCGGAGCAGCGTGCGACCCCCGGTGGATATCGTTCTCATGCGATTTGGCGCCATGGTTACTTCGGAGGAAAATAGTGGAAACTTTGATCCAATCCATCATAGGAACCGTCGTTTTTTCATTCATTGGACTGGTGATGTTTGGCATCGTCTATTTTCTGATGGTCAAACTCATGCCGTTTTCAGTACGCAAAGAAATTGAAGAAGATCAAAATGTTGCGCTCGGAATTGTCATAGGGTCCGTGATCATCGGGATTTCGATGATCGTATCGGCCGCAATCCATGGATGACCAGAGGGAACCACACAACGTTCCCTCCGCAGTCGATCCCACACCTACCGACGTAAAGGGCGTTCATGCACCGCTGTTGCTCCTCAGCGTGTTGGTCATCGCCACGTGCGGCTTGGTATATGAGTTGGTCGCCGGCACACTTGCGAGTTATCTCCTCGGGGATTCAGTCACCCAATTCTCAACGATTATCGGTGTTTATCTTTCGTCGATGGGGCTTGGTTCTTATCTTTCCAAATTCATTCAACGGGGGGTGGCACAACGATTTGTCGACGTAGAGCTTGCGGTGGCACTCATCGGCGGGTTGTCGGCTCCCATTTTGTTTCTCACGTTTGGTTATACGTCGGAATTTCGCCTGATTTTGTATGGCACGGTGGTGGTAACCGGGACGCTTGTGGGCCTGGAGATTCCGCTGTTGTTGCGGATATTACGAAATGAATACGCGTTCAAAGACCTGGTCGCGCAAGTGTTGACTTTCGACTATATCGGCGCGTTGTTTGCGTCGATTTTGTTTCCGCTATGGATGATGCCCAAACTGGGGATTGTGCGGACTTCGATTGCGTTTGGTATCTTAAACGCAGCGGTCGCCTATGCGACAACCCACCTGCTGCGTGGCCAATTGGGAGTCATTTGGCCCCTGCGAGCCCGTGCGTTGTTGGTGTTGGGCATTTTAGGAACGTCGTTTATTTATTCCGATCAGTTTACACGATGGATGGAAGACGAATTTTATACCGGCGCGGTGGTGTACGCCGAAAATACGCCGTACCAACGGATTGTGGTCACTCGGGATCACAACCACTTTCAGCTTTATCTTAATGGAAATCTTCAGTTCAATTCCGCTGATGAATACCGATACCACGAAGCGTTGGTTCATCCGGCATTTGCCGTTTCACCACAGATAAAACGGGTGTTGGTATGCGGCGGCGGAGATGGTCTGGCGACCCGAGAAATCTTGAAATATCAGGGGGTTGAACGAGTGGTGGTGGTGGATCTGGACCCCGCCATGACCCGACTGGGTGCGGAAATGCCGCTGTTTCTGGAACTCAACGACCATGCTTACGCCGATCCGCGGGTACACATTTATAATGAAGACGCCATGATCTGGCTTGCGGAAACACCGCTGGAACAAGAACCACCGTTTGACGTGGTGATTGTCGACTTTCCCGATCCCAACAACTTTGCGCTCGGCAAGTTATACACGACCCATTTTTATCATCTGCTAAGCCGACGGCTGGCCCCTCATGGTGTTTTTGTGGTCCAAAGCACGTCCCCATTGTTTGCGCGCCAATCTTATTGGTGTGTTGTTCATACCATCGAAGCTGCGGGTCTCAATACGTTGCCTTATCACATTCCCGTACCGTCGTTTGGGGATTGGGGATATGTGATGGCTTCCAAAAAACAGTTGACGATTCCAACCAAAACCCTTGCGGGCCTTCGTTATCTTAACGACTCCATGTTGGCGGATTGTTTTGATTTCCCTAACGATATGGACCGCATCGACGCCGAAGTTAACCGCCTCAACAATCAGATCCTGGTGCAATATTACGAATCGGAGTGGCGACGGTGGAACTGACACCCAAAGGAACAGTGTCTCGACGGGATTTGTTGGTCGGTTTTCTTGGGTTGCCGATTTTGCCTTTGGCGTGCCGAAACAAAGAACCCATCCGATTTGATGGGGGATTCGTCGGGCCACAGCCGGCGCTGGGGCACAAATTACGCGATGGGTTTTTGCC
Organism: Myxococcales bacterium; assembly: GCA_013360285.1. Lineage (GTDB taxonomy): Bacteria > Myxococcota_A > UBA9042 > JABWCM01 > JABWCM01 > JABWCM01. The sequence goes on along the minus strand of JABWCM010000072.1, from coordinate 21,912 downwards.
CGCACCAAACAAAGAACAAATCCAAACCCGTGACGTGGTCATTGTCGGTGGAGGAATCGCGGGATTATCCGCAGCATGGCGGCTTCACCACGGGGGAATGACGGATTTTTTGGTGGTGGAACTGGATTCGGAGCTCGGCGGCACAGCACGGGGTGGAAAAAATGGGGTCTCCGGGTATCCCTTGGGCGCCCACTATATTCCGGTCCCACCGGCCGAAAACCGTTCGGCGTTACGTTTGCTCGATGAAATGGGAGTCACCGAAGGACGAACGGAGTGGGGAGCCGCCAAGGTTCGTGAGCCGTTTTTGATTCGGGCGCCACAAGAAAGGTTATTTATTGCGGGACGTTATTTCGACGGGCTGTTTCCGCATGCCGGAGCGACGGCTGACGATCTTGAGCAATACCGCCGATTTTATGCCGAAGTGTCGACATGGGTTGCAAAAAAAGACGAACGAGGCCGCCGGGCTTTTGTTTTGCCCTTGTCATTGGCGTCAGATGATCCCGCGGTGGCCTTGCTGGACCGACAAAGCATAGCCGAGTGGATGGACGAGCGGGGCCTGGTGTCCAAACGACTTCGTTGGTATGTAGACTATGCCTGCCGCGACGATTACGGGACCAATCTTCAGAACACAAGCGCGTGGGCGGCCATGTTGTATTTTGCCGGACGGGTCACGGCACCGGGAGAGGAATCAGCGGAGTATATTTCCTGGCCGGAAGGCAACGGCCGTGTTGCTCAACACCTCGCCACAGTCATTGGAAACCGGAACCGTACCGGCGTGTTGGTCACCGACATCGTTGAGACAGATGGAAAGGTTCACATACACGGGTGGGACGCAAATACGGAACAACCGGTGGGTTTTGTGGCCAAACAGGTCATTGTTGCAACCGGAGTACACATTGCACGCCACCTAATCCGGCGTCTGCGTGAAGAAAAACCAGCGTGGTGTATGGCGTTTGATTATTCACCGTGGCTGGTTGTCAACCTGACGTTGCGAAATCGCCCGACCGAGCGTGGTTTTGGCCCGGCATGGGACAGCGTATTTTATCAAAGCCCCTCCTTAGGTTACGTGAATGCGACTCACCAGGGGTTAAAAGACCATGGGCCAACGGTGTGGACCTGGTATTACGCCATGGTGGAAAACGACCCACGCAGCCAACGAAAACGCCTGTTGGAACTCGATTGGCGGGACTGTGCCGACATTGCATTGACCGACATTCGCCGTGCGCACCCCAATATCACCGAATTGGTCGATCACGTTGACGTAGTCCGGTGGGGCCACGCGATGGTACGCCCGACACCGGGGTTTGTGTTTGGAACAAATCGAAAAGAAGCCCACAAACCGCTTGGCGCCATTCATTTGGCCAACACCGATCTAAGCGGAATCGCCTTGTTTGAAGAAGCCCATGACCATGGTGTCCGGGTCGCCGAACAGGTCCTGGCCGGGTTGGGTCACACGGTGGAGACCTTTCGATGAATGCGGATGGTTCGGATAGGTGGCTGGTGTTTTTTAGGGGAATTTTTGGCCAGCCGAATTTGAGCCGGATCGTCCGGAAAAAACCTGAGGAATATCGGGAATATGCCGCAGGGTTTTTTACGGGCGAGACGGCCAAAGGCGGCCAGGACAAAAATTTCATCAAAAAACACCAGACACCTATGTGGCTTTTTTCCAAAACAATGGACTTGTGGGCGTTTCTGATCACCCCGCTGCTGGCGTTGGGGCTGGTCGTTCTCTTGTGGAGTGTGGGCTATATCGACACGCCATTGCCTTGGTGGGGATGGGTGCTGCTTGTGTTGGCTGTGGACGTGGCCCATGTTCACAGCACCTGGTTTCGAGTGTACCTTGACCCCGTTGAGTGGCGGCAACACAGCGAGTTGTATATCACGGTTCCTGCCGTATGTTATCTGGTGGGAGTACTGCTTTATCATACTGAACCCACACTGTTTTGGACCGTTTTGGCCTACGTTGCCGTTTTTCATTTTGTAAGGCAGCAATTGGGTTGGGTCCGGTTGTATGCCGGTAAAGCGGAAGAAACCAACCGTTATGACCGGCTGTTGGACACGGCAACGATTTATTCAGCCACACTCTGGCCGATCTTGGTGTGGCACAGCCGCCTTCCCCAAGAGTTTGTCTGGCTTATTGAAGGGGATTTTCTCGTTGGAGTACCCTCCTGGCTAGCTTGGAGTATGTCTCCCGTGTACATAGGAACCCTGGTCGCGTTTTTTATACGGCAGACATGGCTTTTTGTGGATGGGCGACGACACAACTTGGGAAAAACCATCGTCGTTGCAACAACGGCGTTGACGTGGCTTTTTGGGATCGTGGTGTGGAATTCCGATGTGGCATTTACCATCACCAATGTGTTGCCCCACGGCGTGCCTTATTTTATCTTGATATGGTATTATATAAACAAAAAGCCCCGAGAAAAGCGCGCCGGAATGACCCGCTGGGTTTGGCGGCACGGGGTCTGGTTGTTTTTGAGTATCGCGTTGTTGTTTGCCTTTTGTGAAGAAATGATGTGGGACAAAACGGTATGGCACGACCATCCTCACCTGTTTGGCGGCGGGTGGGCGACCCAACCCTGGTGGCCGTACCTGGTACCCCTGTTGGCGTTACCCCAGGCGACCCATTATGTGCTGGACGGAATCATTTGGCGGCGGCGTACCAATGCTGAATTGCAGCGCCAAATGGTCGACCTTACCCAACCGAGAGCCAAAGTGTGATCTTTTTGCACACTGTGTCGCATTTGTCGGTTATCGATACCTGTTTCCGGATGATTTCCCGGCCAAGTCCTGGACGGAAAACCTGGCCCGAAAATTGCTTTGAGATTAGGTGGCTGGTGTTTTTTAGGGAAATTTTTGGCCAGCGGAATTTGAGCCGGATCGTCCGGAAAAATCCTGAGGAATATCGGGAATATGCCGCAGGGATTTTTACGGGCGAGGCGGCAAACGCCGGCCAGGACAAAAATTTCATCAAAAAACACCAGTCACCTAGAACGTGGTGATAACGTCTGTCCGCGGTGGGTGACGGATCAATCTGCAAGAACAAGGACTTGAATTGGAGGACACAATGAAACGCTGGATGATGATCATGATGGTTGTGGCGTGGGTACCCGCTGTGGCGAATGCCGAGCCGTGTGAAACGGATCAGGATTGCCCAGAAGGCATGATGTGCGCCATGTCGACTTCCGGTTGCCCGGGATGCGCCCCCGGAGAAGAATGCCCGCCGTGTGAAAGCGAGACCACGGGAGAATGTATCGAAATGGGCGACGGGGGCGGGGGTGAGTTCTGGGGCGGCACCGAATGTGAAACCGATGCTGATTGCCCGTCGATGTTTCATTGCGAAGAAGTAGAAATGGGCGGCTGTGGCGGAAGCACGGCCAGTTGTGCATGTCCCGACTGCGCTCCCGGCGAAGAATGTCCACCATGTGTTTGTGACGAAATTTCCGAGGACCCGGAAGATTGCGAAACCACAACGGCAAAAGTCTGCGTGTACAAACAACAGGAATGTGCCGCGGATGCCGACTGCGCAGCCGGTTTTCAATGCCAGGAAGAAGAAATCTGTTGGGGATCCGGTGGAGGCGTTGCGTGCACCTGCGCGGGTTGTGTTTGTCCGGCATGCGAAGAAGGTGAAGAATGCCCACCATGCGATTGCCCTCCTCCGGAAGAATGCGAATGCGACGACGAACCCGTTGATTCTACTGAAGAATGTGAGGTGACCGGCTCGTACTGCGTACCGATTGAAACCCCATGCCAATCGGACGCCGACTGTGCCGCGGAATGGGAATGTGTGATGTTGCCCGTGGCGTGCGCCTGCCCGGGTTGCGAATGTATGGAGGGGTCCGATTGCAGTTGCCCGCCGTGTGAATGCGACGAAGAAAGCACGGACGGAATCTGCGCACCCGCGGGATGGGGTCAGTTTGTCACTTCAGAAAACATGGCCGGCGGCGCTGGTGGTGGAGAAGAAAACGGCGCTGCGAGCCCCTTGGAAGAACTGTTTGGCGACGGAAGCGCCGCAACCGGTGACCCGAAGGCGACCGACGACGACAATTCTCAAGGTGGTGGCTCCGGCAACAACAACGGCGGTAACGACACCGGCACGGTTGGCACCGGAAATACCGACGACGGTTCAAGCGGCGGCTGCTCAGCCGTTCCCGGCGCGACATCCGGTCTCGCGTTGATGTTGTTGTTGTCGTTGGCAACCCTTCAGGTACGACGCCGACAAACCACAAAATAAGTGTGAGTGATGGAACAAAAAAAGACGGGCACCGACAAAGTGCCCGTCTTTTTTTGTTAAGTGAGTTCCAAAATAATGTTTTACCCTTTTACGGGGATTTGTCGGGCCGTTTCCGGTTTGGTTTCCGTTTTGGGAAAGCGGATGCTTAGAATGCCTTTATCAAAGGTGGCATCTCCCGCTGTTTCGTCAACTTCCGGAGGTAAAGGCACGGACCGCATAAAGCTCCCGTAACTCCGCTCTACCCGATACACTCCATTTTCTCGGGTTTCATTTTCCTGCTTTTTCTCACCACGAATGGTTAAGAACCCATTCTCAATGCTGACATTGACCTGATCTTTTGTCACCCCCGGCAATTCAACCGACACACGGATATGACTTTCTTCATCGGCAACATCAATCACCGGATTAAACTTCGCTGGACTGAAATCGCCAAAGAAGCCGAGGGTTGAAGGAAAACCGGCAAATGGCTCGCGCCACAATTGCGTCATCCTTTGATCAAAAAGTTGAAACGGATCGAACGCTGCTTTTGCGGCCGGTAATCCTGATGCAGTTTCCGTGGTCGTTTTGGGATCACTTATTTTGTTGTCACCTCGTCGAAATTTGAAAGGCCACCACTTTTCCATTTTGTTCATAGTTGTCCTCCACAAATCCAAACCGCTGTTTTTGCAGCGGTTTTTTTGGATTTCACCCATACCGTAAGTTCGAAATCTGGGTTGTCAACCGGGGTCAACAAAATTTTTTGGTCGACGGCTCGGCAAATTCTTCAACGACGTGTTATCAAAAATTACCTTTGGGGTTGACTTGAAAGGAGGGTTGACGTACCTACCGGGCAGAACATGGTGTTTCGACTATTTCGGAGGATTATCAAACCATGGCATATGTCGTAGCTGAACCCTGTATCAAATGTAAATATACCGACTGTGTGGATGTTTGCCCGGTGGATTGTTTTTACGAAGGTGAAAACTTCCTGGTCATCAATCCTGACGAGTGCATCGATTGCGGTGCCTGTGTTCCCGAATGCCCGACGGAAGCGATTTTCGACGAAGACGAATTGCCGTCCCAGTGGTCGCAGTACAAAGAACTCAACGCTGAATTGGCTCAAAAGTGGCCGAATATCACGGAAAAACGCGAGCCATTAGATACTGCAGACGAGTACGCCAAAAAGACTGGAAAACGTAACGAACTTTCACGAAACCCCGGCGGCAAATAAGGCTGCCAACACACTCGAGCCTCTCCCAACGCCGCAGGCCGCGAGCTATCCATGGGCGCGTCCCACGCCAGCACAAACCCAGCAATACTGGTTACCGGAGGTGCCGGTTATGTTGGGTCCGTAACGGTCCGCAATCTGCTTGCCGAAGGCCGCCAGGTGGTCGTCCTTGACGATTTATCGCGGGGTCATCGTGAGGTTATTCCACCGGGGGTGCGGTTTGTTCACGGTTCTATCGCTGATCCAATCGCGTTAAATGCGGCGTTTTCCGGTCCGGAACAGATTGATTCAATTCTGCATTTTGCCGCCTACGCCTATGTTGGCGAATCCATGACCAACCCTGGTCTTTATTTTGCCAACAATGTTGGGGGCACAATCAACCTGTGCCGAGAAGCGGTTCGTCGTGGGGTGCAACGATTTGTGTTTTCGTCGTCGTGTACGGTTTACGGAATTCCCGAATCGTGTCCTATCGACGAAACTACCCCGTTGTCTCCCGTCAATCCGTATGGGGAAAGCAAACGGCAATGCGAAGAAGTCATCCGCTGGATGTCACGCTCTCATGGGTTCCATTATGCGTTATTACGCTACTTTAACGCGGCCGGAGCGATGGGAGACGCCGGCGAAAAACATCATCCGGAAACCCACTTGATCCCACTGGCCATCCGCGCGGCGCGGGCGGAGGGCCCCGGTCTGGCCATCTATGGCGGCGCTTATCCTACCAAAGACGGGACACCGGAACGGGATTACGTCCACGTGATCGATCTGGCGCGAGCGCATATTCTTGCGCTGGACAAACTACAAACGGATTATGAGATGACCCTGAACCTTGGCAGCGGCCAGGCTTCGTCGGTTTTGGATGTTGTAGCAGCCATTCAGCGCACCTGTGGCCAGGCCGTCCCGTACCACGTTGTGCCACGCCGCCCCGGCGATCCTCCGTCGCTTGTTGCGGACATTCGCCGCGCCAAAGCGGTGCTCAACTGGGAACCTTTGTTTTCCAGCCTGGATCGGATTGTGATGGATGTTTGGGACTATCTGGACCGCACGGAACGTCGTTAACGCGCAAAACTCACCTACCACCCTGGTTTTGCTACTGCTTGTCCACCCACCCACGCCTGCCAACCGCCACACGCCAGATATGTTTACCCAGCAATTCAGTAACATAAATAGAACAGGGGTCGTAATTCGGTGCTCTACCGAACGCAATGCTGGCCGGGTTTTGTAAACCTGTGGCAACATCTTGTACCGGTGAATCTTTTTGCGGAACAAGACGCACGACCCGACCCTCAAAATTAATGGCCACGTACACATCACCCGTTTCGTCCACCGCCAAACCATCCGGAAATGCCACCGGACCAAATTTCGCCAGAATTTCCCAGCCGTCCGCCTTGGGTTTCCCTTGTTCGTCGAGCGGAATGCGGGTGATTTCGCCGTCGGGAGTAAAGGTCGACGCAACAAACAACGCGTCTTTTTGAACGCTTAGACCCATCCCGTTCGGCGAGCCGATATTGGTGACAGCCGCTGTCACGTTCCCGTTGACGTCGATATGATGAATCACTGTATCGAAATCATCGCTGACCCAAGCCGTTCCGTCGGCAAGGGCGACCACAAAATTGGGACTATCGATCCCGTCGGCCCACAACATAGCCTGATCCTTGCCTGTGACCCGATATACCGCGCCATCCGGCGTTCCTTTGGCAGTGCTGGGTCCAAGGCTTGCCACGAGAAGGTCTCCGTCGGGTGCCAACGCCAAACCAATCGCCTGCGGCACAGTAGCCCATGGCTCAAACGTCCCATCCGGGTCGATTCGCCACACAGTACCCGACTTGCCGGTGGTTGCGTAAAGGGCGCCATCGGCCCCAAATGCGATACCTTCGGTTCCGTCGGCAAATTCGGTCGAAAAGATCTGCTTTTCGCCCAATGCCAAGTCGGTCCAGCATTCCGGAACCGGGAGCCGATTACCGCTGTCTTGTTCCGACGCGGTTTCTGTCTCGGTCGAAGCGGAACCATCTGCTGCGGCATCTACACCGGGTGTTGCAACGTCCGGCGACAGCACGTCGGTACCGTCGTGGTCCTCAAGCAGAACTCCATCGGTCGCACTGCTGTCGCCGTCTCCATCACAACCCGTCCCAAACGCGCCAAACCAAAGCATTATCGCCATACCGCAACACGCTAACTTAACAAACTGACCGACCATGAGCATTCCCTTCCTTCGTTATTTGACTCTTCTCTATATCCCATCCCGGTATTTTTGCGCAAAGCCGAAACATCGGGGTTTTAACCAACGCCAATCTGCTGCATCATGTCGGTGCTTTTGACACAGAGGCGGCTCCATGTCCGATTTGGCTCCAGAAGTAGGTTCGATTTGGCGTAACATCGCGATGATATTCGCCGCCGTAGTGGTTACGGTATTTGCCGCCGATTTTCTGTTGCGCACAATTTGCCCACCGATTCCCCCCAAAATGGAATTTTCTGACGGATTTTCTGAATTTGTCTCCGGAAAACCGAACGCCTTGGTCCTTGGGTCGAGCCATGCACGCGCCTATGTCGCACTTCAAAAAAAAGTATCACAATTCACGTCAGGGCAGGTCCACCTCAGCGTGCTGCCTCTGGAATGGGGAAAGTTGTCGTCTTATCAATGGGCCATAGAAAACCGGATCGCACCTTATCTGGAACAGGATCGCTCGTCGGCCAACCCGCAAACTTCACAATTGCGGCATCTGCTCCTGGTCACCGAATGGTGGGATGGGTGCTCCCCTGACAACGGCCGAGCGGTCAACATTCCCGCCCGTGCTTGGACGCTCAAACATTTTGTTTCCGACGTTATAAAAGAGGGTCTCACCGATTTCAACCGTTCTTATCTTACTTCTCAATGGAGTTCTTTGTGGAGGTGGACGATTTTGTGGTCCGACCGCGGCATAGGTCGCCTACCTCGCGCCTTGTGGGCTCGGGCGAAGGGTGCAGAAGGATTGGAAACCCCAGAAAGTTACCAAGGGCGAATCATTTGGTGGCAAAACATGACGGAAGGTGCATTTGAAGACCCCAACTGCAAAAACGGCAAAGAACTGGAAGCATTGGATCACATCGTTGAATTCACCAAAAAATTTAATCTGGAACTGACGGTGGTGTTGCACCCCCGTATGCCGTCCACATTGACCGTTACCGCAAAATCCACAACGTTGAACCGCTTTGCCAACGAGTTACATAAGCGCGCGGTGGTCCATGGCTTTCGTATTGTCGACGCAACCGTCACATCGCCGCTACAAGATAATGATTTTATGAGCGATTTTGACCACGTGACCGAGCAAGGATCGGTCACTTTAGCAGACTGGGCTCTTTCTTCCGGCCTCTCTTTTTTGCTCACCCTCGCAGAACCGGCCACTCAGAGGCACCCATGAACCTCGGTTCAATTGAGTTTTTTGTTCTGTTTTTGCCGCTCGGGTGGTTGGCGTATCTGTTGGTGCCGCGTACCCCACGATTTCAAAACGCCGTGTTGGTTGTCCTCAGTACCATTTTTTACCTGAGTTGGACTCCCAGCATGGCGTGGATCATGGCGCTATCGATCTCGGTCAATTTTGTTGCGGCACTTGCCATGGAACGCCTGCGAACATCACCGGGAAAACATCGTGCCGTGTTCTGGGCGGCAATTGTTTACAACACAGGCCAGTTGGTGTTTTTGAAATACGCCGGTTTTTTTGCCGCTTCTTTGATGGAACTGATGGGTTCCGATTCCACCGCAACCCGGTCATCGCTGCACTTTATCTTACCAATCGGAATTTCTTTTTGGACCCTACAACTGATCGCCTATCAAATCGACGTCGCCCGCGGCCGCACCGCTGCCTGCCGTGACTTTCTGGTTTTTTCCGTATTTGTGTTGTTTTTCCCTCAGATCCCATCCGGTCCGATTCCCCGCCCCCACCAACTGCTCCCCCAACTGTCGAAGAGCCGCCACGTTGAACCGTCCTGGATTTCCAAAGGTGCGGCCGCATTGTTGATGGGATATTGCCTCAAATTTCTCGTCGCCGACGGCATCGCATCGGTAGTTGTGCAGCCGGCATGGGCCGACCCGGCGCACCATTCGGCGTTGTCCGCGTGGGTGGGGTTGGTGGGTTACGCGATTCAGATATTCGGCGATTTTGCAGGCTACAGCCTCATGGCCATCGGCTGTGGCCGCTTTTTCGGCATCGAATTGCCACAAAACTTTACGGTTCCGTTTTTCAGTACCACCATGGCCGACTTCTGGCGAAGGTGGCATATCACGTTAAATTCGTGGTTGTTTGATTATCTTTATGGGCCGCTATTAACCACACGCGGTTTTTTTCGAGGGCGATTCGATTTGGGCTTTGTGGTCGTATTCGGCTTGAGTGGGTTGTGGCACGGTGCCAGTTGGCCGTTTGTGATCTGGGGGTTTGTTCACGGGTTGGCACTCGCGATCCACAGACGGTGGGATGAACGGCTTCGCCGATTGTGCCGCACGAACCGTGTTTGGGTTACCCGCCGCAAATCCTTTGCCTGGAAATGTGCGGCATGGATGCTCACACAAAGTTTTTTTGTGGTTTCACTCGTGCCGTTTCGCGCCCAAAATCTCGACGAACTCCGTACCTTTGCGGCAGCATTATTGGGCTTTTCACAACATGGCTCGGCCATTTACCCATCAGGACTCGAATGGGCTATGGTTATTGCGGCCCTGGGTGTGTTTGCCACATACAACATCGGTGGTACAGCCACCGGCATACGTATCTGGAAGACTTTTCTCCGCTTACCCGCTCCCGTCAGGGGTATCGGTTATGGTTTGGTAGTGGTCATGTTGCTGATTCTGGTACCCGTTGGCACAGGAAACTTCATTTATGCACAGTTCTGAACTTCGCGAACTTATTTTGGACTGGCTCGACGACAATTATCATTTTGGCGACGCGCGGACGTTGATGCACGACGACAACATGAGTTGGCTTGAAAACGGCATCTTGTCGTCATTGGGTTTTGTTCAGTTGATCCTGTTTCTGGAAGACAAGTTGGGTCTTGTGCTCGACCGAGACCGCCTAACCCGCGAAAATTTCGATGGCATGAACAAAATTCTGCGACATGTGCTTGGCCAAAAAGGAACGCCGGCATGAGTCCCGATGTGCTGTACACACCCTCACCAACCCACATCGCCACTTCGTTGTGGACGGAGTTCACCGGCTTTGTGAACGAGGCTCATAACGAAAAAATCGATACCGAAACCGAGTTGTACCGATGGTCGATCCGCTTTCCGGATCGGTTTTGGCGTACACTGTGGGACTGGCTGGAGTTGCCGTTTGACGGCAGCCCCGATCCCGTGGTGGAAAACCGCGGCGTACAACATAGCCGTTATTTTCCCAACGTGCGGCTTAACTTAGCAGAGGTCTTGCTGTCGCCGCGGCGCGGAATACCTGGAACCATTGTGCTTTCTTCCCGCCACGAAACCGGCCCTGGCAAAGATTGGACACTCGCTGAATTACGCGCCGAAGTCGCAATGCGCGTAACTGGGTTACGTTCTTTGGGCATCCACCGTGGTGATCGGGTTGTGGCCATCGTTCATAACGACGATCAGGCGGCTATTTCGGCGCTGGCAACGCTGGCACTGGGCGCTATCTGGTCATCCGTGGCTCCGGATTTGGGTAAAGACGCCATTTTGTCCCGCTTTTCGCAATTACAACCCTCGGTGTTGTTTGCCCACACTCACACCCGTACCAATGGGCAGAGCCAATCGCTGTGGCCTCTCCTCTCCCAAGTCGTAGCTGGCCTCACATCATCCAACACCGAGTTGTTTTCGGTTGTTGTGCTCGACATAACGGAACCGTTGGCACCGCCGAACGATTTGCCGGCCCGCGTACGTACCTTGACCGCTCAGGAGTGGCGTACAGAAGCACCGGATCCGCTTCGTTTTGACCGCGTGGAGTTCGACCACCCCGCATATGTGCTGTTTTCGTCCGGCACAACCGGTCCTCCCAAAGGAATTGTGCACGGCCACGGAGGCACTGCGTTAGAACATAACAAGGAGTTATTGTTACATAGCAACCTTGGTCCCACGGATACGCTGTACTTTCAGACTTCCTGTGGATGGATGATGTGGAACTGGCAACTGAGCGCGTTGTGCACCGGTGCGCGGGTGCTTCTCTACGACGGCTCAGTCACTTGGCCGGAAAAAGATTCGTTGCTGGAGTTGATTCGTAACGAAGGGGTCACCGCGTTTGGAACGTCGCCGGCTTATATCCAGATGTGTATGGCAACAGGGGTTCACCCCACCCGGCCAGACCCACTCCGCCTGGTGTTGTCGACCGGATCACCCTTGTTTGCCCATCAATATGATTGGATTTCGCAGCGGTTGGGTCCGGTACAGATCGACTCCATTTCCGGAGGAACCGATATTCTGGGGTGTTTTTTCCTCGGATGCCCCAATCGTGCCACGGTGCGAGGGTTCAGCCCGATCATTTCTTTGGGGCTGGACGTCCGCGTAGCCAATGAAAACACCTTGTCTGACCACGGAGCCGGGGAACTGGTGTGTGCGGCACCGTTTCCCTCTCGCCCCGTAGGTCTGTGGGGAGACCACGACGGATCGCGGTTTTTCGCCGCGTATTTTGCTGAAAGACCGAATTGCTGGAGCCACGGTGACTGGGTGGAATTGAATCCGGACGCAAGCGCCCGGGTTATCGGACGGTGTGACGGCGTAATGAACATTCATGGGGTCCGGATCGGACCCGCCGAGTTGTATCCGGTGGTGTTGGGGTTTACCGAAGTGGAAGCCGCGGCGGCGGTGGACCAAGAATTTCCCGCAGAGCCGGGTGGGCGGCGACTTATCTTGTTGGTCGTTATGAAACCCCAACTCCCACTGGACCGCCCATTGATATTGCGGATCAAAAAAGCGCTTCGCGACAAACTTTCGCAACACCACGTACCACAGCTCATCATCTCAACGGGCGGTTTGCCGACCACGTTTAGCGGTAAGATAAGCGAGCGTGCGATCAGCGATGCCATCCATGACCGCCCGATCCGCAACCAGGCGGCCATCCGTAATCCGGAGACATTGTCCACAATCCGCGACCAAATCATTGGATCAGCGGGGTAGGCGAGTGTTTTTTTAGGGGATTTCACGACCCACCGAATTCGAGCCGGATCGTCCGGAAAAAGCCTGACTCATATCGGGAATCATCACCAAACATGCGTACATCGTCCAGAGAGCCTGCCATACGGGCTTACTCGCTTTTTTCACAAGTTTGTGGAATTGAGTTTTGGAACCGCCAACGCTGTACCGATCTGATACCCCGGAACGGGTTGATGGAGCGAAAATCGCCATCGCGAGGGGTCGTCGGGAATGTTCGGCTGTAAACGCAGTCGGATGGACGCCCCGCGACGTGAAAACTCGGTATCCCCAAAGTCAATCGATTGTAACGGCAGCAAAATACCGGTCCCAAGCCCTTTCAAATAAGCCTCCTTTAGTGTCCAAAACACAAAGAACAGCTCTTTTTTTTGTTCCGGGCTATCTTTTGCACACAACTGTGTTTGTTCGGCAGAAGCGAACACTTTCCGCACCAAATGTTCTATGTTGATGCGTGCTGTCCACGTCTCGATGTCAACACCAACGGTGCCATCGGTGCTGATACCACACAAAATGTGGTCTTCGGTGTGCGAAATATTGAACGACAACGAACCAACAACAGGAAAACCGACTTCTGGGCGCCCGTGCGGACCGGTCTGAAATTCCCATTCCCGCGGCGAGACAACCCATTCCGGGTGGACAAAACTCGAAAGTGTCGCTCGGACAAAGGCCCTGGTCGCAAGATACCGCTTTTTTGCTGATTCGAGCCGAATCCCTTCGGCCCGGCGTAATTCCGCAGCGGAAATCGCCTGCCTCGCTTCCGCCCACCGGGAGTCGGAATGGATTTCCAAAACCGAAACGAGGTTTAACTGGAGATGTCCGACGTCGCTGTGCACCCACCAGGTATTCATTTGACTGCCGGCACGTAACGTTCGGTCCGATACCACTCCACCATCCGCCTGATCCCTTCCTGAAGCGACACCCGCGGGTGATAATGGAGGTTCTGCGCCGCCAACTCCGTGTCGGCACAGGTGATTTCTACGTCTCCCGGCTGGTGTGCCGCATTCCGAACCACGACCGGCTTGCCGGTTGCCGATCCGACCATTTTGATCAAATCGCGTAACAACACCGGATTGAGCCCCCCAAGGTTGTAGATCCCGTACCCCTGATGATGGTCGACCGCCCCCACAATTCCGTCCACAATATCATCGATGTACGTGTAATCCCGCGCCGACGAACCATCGCCGAACATCACGATGGAATCCCCGTGTTCGATTTTATCGATAAACCGATGAATCGCCATTTCTGGGCGTTGGCGCGGACCATACACCGTAAAAAACCGCAAACAGGAGATATCCATGTTGTAAAGGTGGGAGTAAGTAAACGCCAACAGCTCGCCGGCCCGTTTGGTAGCCGCATACGGGCTGATGGGGTGCAACACCGGATCGGCTTCGGAAAACGGAATTTTGGTGTTTAGTCCATAAACACTCGATGAACTGGCAAATGTGATACGTTTTACCCCAACCCTTCGACATTGTTCAAACAACAGTGCCGTCCCCTCGCAATTGACCCGGTAATATAACGCGGGTTCATCAATGCTTGGTCGCACCCCGGCCCGAGCGGCCAGGTGTACAACGACATCGAACGGTCCGGAGTCAAACACCTGAGTCAACGCGTCGTTGTCACAAATATCCGCTTCAACCAACGTAAACCGTGGATTCTGCATCGCGGTACGCAGATTGTGCCGTTTAATCGCCGGGTCATAAAAAGGATTAAAATCATCGATACACACCACGCTTTCGCCGCGATCCAACAGCCGCTCCACCACAAACGACCCAATAAATCCGGCGCCCCCGGTGACCAGTACACGCATTCTGTTCTCCTTTAGGACCACATCGGTCCGACTGTTGTGCGCCAGCTTACGGATTTTGCTCTCGAAAAAAAGCGGCGATTTGTTCCACGACTTCGGTTTGTTCGGCCGCCGTGATTCCGGGAAAAACCGGGAGCGCCAACACTTCTTCGGCGGCTTTTTCGGCAACCGGAAATTCACCCCGCTGGTAACCTAAGCTCACAAAACAGGGCTGCAAATGCAAAGGCGTTGGATAATAAACCGCAGTTTCAATGCCAACAGAACTAAGATAAGCGCGCAATGTGTCCCGATTTGGCACCCGAATGGTGAACTGATTCACCACATCTTCACCCGGACCAGCAAGCGGTAATTGCACCTTGTCTTCCAGATTGGCGGCAGCAAAATATTCTCGATACCGGGCACCATTGTCGCGCCTTTGCCGTGTCCACTCGCTAAGATAAGGCAGTTTCACCGACAGGATGGCGGCTTGTAGGGAATCCAGCCGGAAGTTGCCGCCCACTCGGTCATGAGCGTAACGCGCCACCGACCCGTGCACTCGAATTGACCGCAGTTTTTTGTCAAGAGACACGTCGTTGGTGACAATTCCTCCAGCATCACCCATTGCACCCAGGTTTTTCGCCGGAAAAAACGAAAAACAGCCCGCAATACCCATGGTGCCTGCCATTCGCCCCGATTCATCCTTTGCAAACACACTTTGGGCGCTGTCCTCGACAACCGGTACTCCGCTCGTTTCGCCAATCTGCAACAACCGCGTCATGTCGGCGCATCGGCCAAACAAATGCACCGGCAAAATCAGTTTGGTGCGGCTCGTCACCGCGTCGAATACCGCATTCGGGTCGATGTTGAAGGATCCGGGCTCAATGTCGACAAAAACCGGGCGGGCGCCCATTCGGAAAATCACCTCTGCAGTGGCGATAAACGTAAACGGCGTGGTGATCACCTCATCTCCAGGAGCAATGTTGAGCCCCATCAACACCGCCAACAGGGCGTCGGTGCCGGATGACACCCCCACGGCACATCGGACCCCTAAGGAATCGGCAAACTCCTTCTCAAAAACATCAACGGCAGGGCCGCTGATCCATCTCCCCGAACGCATCACTTGGTCCATGGCCGCCAATAATTCGGCGTAAAGCGGCTCTGTCGTTCTATTCAGGTCATTTAGCGGCACTCCCATGGCACACCTCCGGACCCCTGCTTACCAAAGTCTGCGAAAAGCGACAACAACTACCACCGAACGTTTCAAACCGCCCCTGATTGTGTGATATGGTGCGTTTTTCATTCGGGGGTAAGATGGAATCATGAAGTTACAATCACCCACCTTGTCGTTTGAAACCTTGGTCGAATGGGGGACACGCCACCTGGAAAAGGTGATCGCCATCGATTCGCAAAGTGATGCCTCCAGCGACACGATTCCCAGCACGGAAAGCCAACTGCATTTAGCCGAAGTTCTGTCCACGTTTTTCCGAAACCTGGGTATGAAAACGGAAACCGATGAATTGGCCAACGTGATTGTAACAATTCCGAGTAACCTACCCGAGGGCCGTGCAGCCGAACCTGTTGCCATGATGGTACATATTGACACGGCGGAAGGGACCCAGGCGGTCCCGTATTTGTTGGTCTGTCCCAAATGGGACGGCAGCGATTTGCCGTTTCCCAAAAACAAGCGGCTACATGTGTCGGTCTACACCTACCCGTCGCTTGGTGTTTTTTTGGGGGATGACGTATTGTATGGACCCGGAGACGCCCCGGTAGGGCTGGACGACAAACTCGGCATGGCCGAACTCATGACGTTTGCCCGCGTTCTGGCCGAGCATCCGGAAATTCATCATGGGGACATTTTTCTGATATTTCGACCCGACGAAGAAATCGGCCGGATGGATGCCTTGGAGTCGTTGGCCGACACGCTGGTACAACGCGGTGTCCGTTACGGGTATACCATTGATGGATTGGATCCGTTTGAAGTCAACACGGAAAATTTCAACGCATCCCGCGTGGTGTTGACCTTCCCGTTTGTCGACGTGTTTCACGAAGAAGCACCCTGCGCCCGACGTCTCGAATTCCGATTGACCGGTGTCAAGACCCACGGGGCCACCGCAAAGGTAGAAGGGTATCGTAACGCCATATTGATGTTTGCCAAAACCATTGAGGCCATCCACGGAGTGGTTCGGGTGGAGCCGGTGTATTTCCAGAGTGACCACAACGCCGAAACCCATGCGAACATCGCGGTACGTATTTATGGTGACACGGTTGCGGAAGTGGATGACTCCGAAAAGGTTTTCTGGGACGCCCTTGCCTCCCAAACAGCACCCCATGAGTCGCGCGGCGCCTTTGTGGAGGTGTTGAGCCGGACCGAGGGGTCACAAACCCAAAACCACGACCGCGGTGGACTAGACCGGGTGATGACCCATATTCAGCTCTTTCTGGATACACCCGGACCTATGCCGGTTCTTTCTGAAGAAAGCGATGGGTACCAGGGGTATTCCAATCCGTTTTTTCTGGATGCCGCCGACGACGGCTGGCGTTTATCTTACCGAGTTCGCGACTTTGACCCTCACGTGTTGCTTCAGCGGGAAGAACACATTCGGGCCGCGGCATTGTTGTCGGGTCTTGATCCGTCGGCGGTCGAGACCGAACCCCAATACGTCAACATGGGACCGGCTCTTGCAGACTATCCCGAGTTGGCGGACTGGGCGTTTGAGGCCGCCCGTGCCGCCGATTATGAAGCCCGCCGCTCACCGATTCGTGGGGGTACCGGCGTCGACCCGTTTTTGCGCCGCGGGATTCCGGTAGCCAACCTGGGGACCGGTTATTTTGCACCGGAAAGTGAAAAAGAACTCACATCCCGCCAAAATATCGCCCGCCACACGATTTGGTTATGTCTTCTGGTTCAGGTGATGGCGCAGGCATCCGGAAATCGCCAATAAGTTATCTCAGGACAGAAAGGAATAAGATAGTGTTCCAGCCAAGGCGGGTCGCTGTATGGGTGTTTGTATTGGCGATTTTGGCCATTACATTGCCGGATCGGTATTCGTTGACCACCTTTCACGAAGCCAACAGCGCCGGAAGGATTTATCCACTTCACGCCTGGTTTGGTTACGGCTCTTGGTCGTTTGAACACATCCTGTGCCGCACGGGTCCCGGCCATGGTGTACTGGATATGTCACTGGTCGACGGCCGCCCGGTTTTACAAAAAGCGCCGGGCTTAACCTGGCTCGCCATGATCCCCTACGGAATCATCTGGGCTGTCTCCGGCCGTCCCGATTTTCATTGGGTGTCAACTATCTTAACGATTCTCTGTGTATTGTTACCAATTCTAGTGTGTATTTTTGTTCTTTGGCGCCACTTTGCCTTCCGATTCGGCGACAGAATGGGTTTGTTTGGGTGCGCGGTATTGCTGCTTGCTTCCCCGGTGATGGTCTATTCCGGGTTGTTTATGGATTACGGTCTTACGGCGTTGTTGATCGCAACCGGTTTTGTATGGCTCCAAACAGAACGGCTACGCGTTGCATTTTTTTTGGGGGTGCTGTTCGGAGCCGCGATTACGATCAACTATTATGCAGCGGCCTATGTGGCTGTCCTTGTTCTGGTTGAAATCGTCCGCCGCCGCTCCTTTGTTTGGCGGTACTGGGCGACCGTTGCCGCAGGGATGCTGCCACCTATTGCAGCGCTGCTGATATACCACACCATGGTATTCGGCAGCCCTTTTGCCACCCCGTACGACTTTCTCAATCCGGTGTTTGCCTCGCGCATGGAGAACCTTGGGTTCCGGTGGGCACCGGTATGGGACGCTCTTGTCGGCGGCAAAAACGGCATGTGGTTGCATGCTCCGTGGACCCTGTTCGGGTTATTGGGATTGCTGATGGCCGCCATACGACCCAAAGCAGACTATGGCGATGTTGTTAACGGTGAATCACGAACCATTCGATGTGAAGCGCTCGCCGGGCTCGGTGTGCTTTTGGTCAACATGGTGTTTGTATCCTATTGGACCGGAACGCATCCCGACGACGCGCCGTTTCAGCGCCACATGTTGCCTTCTTATCCATTTTTCGCCTGGGGTCTTACGTTTTTTGTTCGACGGGTCACCCATACCCGGTGGGAATCGTTACGCGGCGCGGTGTTGGGCGCTGTTGCGGTCGGTGCCTTTTACCCGTGGCTGACATCCTGGACCTTTCCGTATCACCCGTCCAACTTGGACAGCCCTATTTGGCAACTCAATGCCCCGTTGATGATCAACGGCGCCCACGTTGCCCCGCTATGGTATACCTTGCTGGACCTGCCGCGGGAAGGAGGGCCGCAGTGGCTGGGCACAGGTCTTGCCGCGGCATTCACCACACTGGCTTTGGTACTGGCCTGGAAAAAAGGGGGTCTCGATCCGTTGCCCAAACGATCCGTGGTCGGCGGCGCCCTGTTTGCCGGAGCGTTGATGCTGGCCATGGTGTCGGGCATCGCGTCCGATCCCAACGTTGACCTGGATGAATCAACGGTTTCCGCCATTTTGCAGAAAAAGAAAAACGGTGTACCGCTACAAGCGGACGAAGCGGTTATCGCACAACGCCTGGCATTGGAAAAACGGGAATACAGTCAAGCTTTTGAATTGGTTTATATGTCGGCGTTTACCGATGACGTGTGGCGAGAGCGAGGGTTTCCGGGATTTCGCCCCGCTCCACCGAAACGAAACTGGTGTGACGTAGCCATGCCGGATGCACTGCCGACGCAAAAGGTAAAATAACACTGTGAGTTTGTGAAAAAATAGCTGAACGAACTTGGAGTCTGTGAAAAACGCGCCCATATTTATTCACAGACTCTATCAGTAATTCATATAACGACCATAGATCCCCGTAGTTCCTGGAGATTCCTCTGGGTCGGCCCCGCTGTCGGAATCCCACAGCACCAGGTATCCCCCACCATGCAGCGCCGTCACGAACGGCCGAAGTTGTTTTCCGCTCGCAAACGCTTCTTTGGTTAAAACCTCAAGCGATCCAACAACTTCTCCGGTTTGACTCAACGGTTTCACCACGATATCCAACGTACCGCTGAGTTGCACAACAGTACTCCAGGCCACCAACGCCGATTTGTCGGCAGACAACGCAACGTGAGCGCTTGTTCCCTCTACCGGAGCCGGCGGATCAAACGTTGCCACCGTGCCCGGTGTTCCCAACACCTTAGCCAGACCGTCCAAACGGGCGACTTGTAATGCAGGCTGCACCGACAACCCGGACCCCACCCATTCGTACCACAACGCAACCGCCCCGGTGCCATCGGGAATCGGCGCCACCGTGGGCCACGCAAAATCCGCCGCTCCGAGGACTTCCGACAACAAAGTCGGGGTTTTGGCTCCGTTTTCTCCCACATGAACCACATACGGCCCGGGTTTGCCCACCAACCCCGGCTCCCAAAACGACACCACAGCACCACTCGAAACAGCAGCAAGCCCTTCCAAAGACTGCCGGCCACCTTTTTTCACCACTTCGATCTCCGTAGCCGCAGCCAACGCTGCTGGATAAGGTCCCATGACCGCAAACACATCCACGTGGGGTTCGCCGGTAGCTGTGGTTCCCTTGGGGTTGTCGGCGATTTCATACGCGACCCAGGTGGTACCGTCGGAACCCGTGGAAATCCGCGGACGTGTGGCGGATTTGCCTTTGGCAAACACCACCAAATCGCCGTCTTGTTCTCCCGTCGCCGCAAAAAGCTGGGCGACAACAATTGCACTTAAATTACCTTCTCCCGTGGAAAAAACCACCGCCAGCCGTTGTCCATCCGGGCTGATTGCAATATCCGGAAATTGCCCTGTCGCCACTTGCCGTTCGTCGGTCGCAGCCACCCCGTTTTTGTCCCACAATCTTATCTTAACAGCGCTGTTGATGCTGGACGCCCCGTCCTGCCACACGACAGCCACACCACCTGCCAAAGCCCCCGCAGTCAACGGCACGGCACGGGGTCGTAATTGATCCCCGAGTGTCGTTTGGTTGACCCGAAAAATCCCAGCCGGTTTGGACCCGTTACCACCCTGCCCATCCGCGCCGGAATCCCCGTTGCCCACCGCATCATTCTGATTGGTTTCGCCATTGTCTCCGGAGTCGGATTCGCAAGCTGAACCGGCTGTCGCCACAGCACACACCAGCGCGAAAAGGAAAGAAAATCTGCAACAAAATGAGCTTCGATTCATGATTTACCACGTGTGATTACAAAGGATTTCCACGATGCGCAACGCCGCTCGTCCATCTCCGTAGGGGTTTTTCCCCACGCGCATTTTACGTCGTTCGTCGGGGTCGTCCAACAATCGGGCCACTTCGGTTTGAATTCGTTCCCGGTTTGTGCCGACAAGACGGGCCACCCCGGCTTGGACCCCCAGCGGCCGTTCGGTCACGGTTCGAGCGACGAGCACGGGAGTCGACAACGACGGCGCTTCTTCCTGAACCCCACCGGAGTCGGTCAAAATCACCGTCGCCCGCCGCATTGCAGTGACAAACACCCCATATTCCAACGGTGCCACCAAATGTACGTTGGGCAGGTCTCCCAGCAGCGCTTTCGCCGAAGTTTTTACGGTTGGATTCGGGTGCACCGGATAAAGAACGTGAAGAGAAGGACGCGCCCGCACCAAATCGCCAATGGCCAAAAGAATATCGTTCAGCGGTTCCCCGAAACTTTCCCGGCGATGCAGTGTGACCAACAGCAACGGTGCGGATTCCGGAATGGCAATCGGCAACGGCAAGTCCCGCGCCACGGTTTCCAACAACGCATCAATGACCGTGTTTCCGGTCACGTGGATAGAAAAATCCGGGATTCCTTCGGCCAAAAGATGAAGCCGCGCGTCGTCGGTGGGTGCAAAATGAAATGCACTCAACGAAGCCACAAGACGACGATTTCCTTCTTCCGGGAATGGATTTCGTAAATCTCCAGTCCTTAGCCCAGCTTCCACATGGCCAAACGGAATATTTCGATAAAAACACGCCATGGCAGCACACAGTACTGTCGTGGTATCTCCCTGGGCAAGCACCACGTCGGGGCAAAGACGGGCCAAGGCGTCATCCAACGCGGGCAACAGCCGCGACGTCAGCTCCACCAAACTCTGCCCTTCCCGCATCACATCCAGGTCCATGTCTGCTTTGACGCCAAAAAATTCGGCCATCTGGTCCAACATGCCGCGGTGCTGCGCCGTAAACAGCAGCAATGACTCACATCGATCGTCATTTTGCACGGCTTTGACCACGGGAGCCATTTTGACCATTTCGGGGCGGGTTCCGACCGCCGACAACACTCTTAGCACAGGGGTCTCCGTTGAAACATCGAGGTTGTGACAAAAGTTGGGCGCGTTTTGGGGCTGCGAATTTTGCGCCGAATTGGACTCGAAAAACCCGAGTCATATCGGGAATATTGCGCAGGTTTTTTTCTGGGCAGGGGGACAAAAGCACCCGTCCAAGTTCGTTCAGCTATTTTTTCACAACCTCATAGAGGGTCAGCGGAAATAAGGGAGTGACTCTGGTCGAGCTAATTTAGCGCTGAATTGGCCGGGACCGGACTGAGGAATATCGGGAATATTCCGC
>JABWCM010000352.1 GCA_013360285.1 Myxococcales bacterium | reverse complement strand
CCTCCAATTGGAAGGTACTCTAGCACAATGCGATTAATATTTAAACACCCTCTAAGTGTGTTGCGTTAAATAGGCGTTTTCATGATCCAGCCGAATTTGACCCGAATCGTCCGGAAAAATCCTGAGTCATATCGGGAATATGCCGCAGGGATTTTTGTGGACGAGACGGCCAAAGGCGGCCAAAGCATGAAAGTCATCATTTAACACCACACACCTAGTTGGCCATAGATTCGCGTAGCGGGATTAAATATTTAAGCACCCTCGTAGGTGAAGCGTTAGTCATTCAGAGGTTGTTGTACTCAACTGGATTTGCCTCCGCGACGAACCACACCGATGATTAACAAAGCAAGCACAATTGCCAATCCCAAAGTAACAGCGACATAAAAAACTTTTGCCAGAACCGCAAACAGGAACCGGAGCGCTCCGAAAAGCAAAACAACGAGCACTATGAAGAAAAGCAAGCGTACGAGTTTCGATTTTTCTGTTTGATTCATGCGGTGCTTCATAACACGTCTGCAGAGAGTTTGTGAAAAAATAGCTGCGCGGGTTAGGCCTGCTCGCCGAGGATAGATATCCTCAGACCGTCGATGCGGCGAGGCCGCCTTGTTGCCTGTTGATCGTGGCGAAGGGGAGACAATTACGCAGTAGGCGCCGAGCGACCCTTGTCGCCGATGGATGGTAACAAGTGTGGCTCAACTGGACCACCACTACCCGCCTGGGGTAAAGTACGCGGCTGGTGTTTTAACGCGATCCGGCTTTGCAGAGGATTTTTGTATCTTGCGCGCCTTTCGCCGGAAAAACCCAAGAGCTTGTAAAAAATAGTTGTGTGGCCTCCGGGATGTGACCTTGGAGCGACTTGGTTCCGAAAAAACCTGCGCCATGTTCCTGATATGACTTGGGTTTTCCAAAACCAATCCGCCGTCAAATCCAATCCCACAACCGGCGTAGCTATTTTTTCATCAACTCCAAGAGGGTGTTCCATAAATGGGAAATCATCCCAAAAACGGCGATTTTTAGCTGCCTTGGCAGCGGCACGACTGAGGAATATCGGGAATATTCCGCAAGGAGTGACGTTGCAAAGGCGGCAAAAAGCGCCCATTTTGGGGATACTTCAGCTTTATGGAAC
This sequence comes from Myxococcales bacterium, assembly GCA_013360285.1. GTDB lineage: Bacteria > Myxococcota_A > UBA9042 > JABWCM01 > JABWCM01 > JABWCM01. Next base: position 4,427 of record JABWCM010000352.1, on the reverse strand, counting down.
ACCCTCCAAGAGGGTGTTTAGATATTTATCCTCGGCGAGCGGGACTCGGTGGCAGGTGTTTTTTAAGGGAATTTTGGGCAAGCCGGATTTTCGCCGAATCGTCCGAAAAAATCCTGAGTTATATCGGGAATATGGCGCGGGGATTTTTACGGGCGAGACGGGCAGGGGCGGCCAGAGCCTGGAAGTCATCTAAAAACACCACACACCTAGGGCCGTAGCGAGCCGGTTTTGTCGACCGAGGCAAAACGGGTGTATTAGGTCGTGGGCACGCGCAGCAGGATTGAGTATCTAAACACTCTCCAAGAAAATTAGCACTTTGATACACGTGATTTCCCGTCCGTGACGCCGAATTGACCAAGCCTGGTTCGATTTGTCGGTGCGTCAACTCGACATCGGTGACCTTTGACATTGCCGGTAAGATATTGCCCCAAAGAGACGGAGCCCAGGTTGAAGCGTTTCGCACTTCCCGCACTTATTTTTGTAGTGGTCGCTGTGGTCTATTCGATTACGTCGTGGAACCGGGTACTGGAGCCGTCGCCACATTTTCATTTCATTGACTTAGCTCAGTCGTTTATGGATGGCCGGCTGGATACCGACACGCCTCGCCGTAGGCGCAACCAAGAGCCGAAACCGGACGATCCAAAAGGGTTCCAGGAAGCGGTCAACCGCGCCCTGACGGATGAAAAGGGCAACGCCCAAGGATGGAACGACTGGGCGAGTTACCGGCAGATCACATTAATCGGAGGCGAAACCGTTAGCGGTGTTTGGCCGTGGAAAGACGAGTCCGGCAGTAAACGGAAACACGAATTTGTGACACTTTCCGGCGACACCATGGTCATTGACCCGGATACGGACGTCGCAAAGGGATGTGGGGAACAATCCTGGAAGAAATGTGATGAAACCCGGTATTACATATCCTTTCCCCCGTTTCCGGCGATCGTGATGATGCCTTTTGTCGCGCTTTGGGGCTATTTTACCAACGATGTTGTGATTACGATTCTGATTGCGGCGATAAACGCCGTGATCATGCTGCTGATGCTCCAGCAGCTCGTGCGGCGTGGATATTCGACTCGCACGACCCGTGAACATGTTTGGTTTGTCGCGCTCTTTGCTTTTGGAACGGTAACTTACTTTAGCTCGATTCGTGGTGAAGTTTGGTTCACCGCACTTGTCATAGGCTTGTCTCTTAACACCGCTTACTTAATGGCTGCACTAGATGCGCGTCATCCATTTTTAGCGGGTTTGTTTTTGGCTCTGGGGTTCGCTACTCGCACTCCGATTCTGTTTGCAGGAATGTTTTTTGCTACCCAGCTTTTTATTCCGGCCAGCGGAGAGCATTATCCTTGGATGACGCGCCTGAAAAAAGTCGTTTTGTTTGCATTGCCGTGTGTTGCGGTTGGCGTTGCACTCATGATTTACAACGAAGCGCGTTTTGAGCGGTTTGGGGAATTTGGCCACAGCTACTTGGCCGAAGGCAGCCGTGACAGTATTCGCCGTCATGGATTGTTCAGTTTTTGGTTTTTGAACCGCAATCTGTCAGCAATGCTAACGAATATGCCGGTTTTTACTGCAAGCGCGCCGTTTGTGCACATCACACGCCACGGTTTGGGTCTGCTGGTGACGACTCCTGTTTTTTTTCTACTGTTTCGCCCCATACCGGGAAATCGGCGGTTGATTGTAGCGCTTCTCGCAACAATTCTTGCGACCGTTATTCCGGCGTTACTTTATCAGAATACCGGTTGGGCGCAGTTTGGTTACCGGTTCAGCCTCGACTGGACCCCATTTATGTTTGCGTTACTCGCCGTCGATGCCCGGCCTATCACGAAAAAGTACATTGTCTTGATCCTTTTCTCGATTTTGGTGAACCTGTTTGGGGCAATCACGTTTGGCCGAGCATCAGCGTATTATTACGATTGATGGCATGTTGATTTGTTTCCTTTTCCTTTCGGTCACATATCGTCACCAAGCAGCAGCATGAGGTCATCGCGGGTCAGCCCGCCGACCGAGAGATCCCCGCCGATCGCGGCATCCGCCAAATTGCGTTTGTGGTCCTGAAGTAACCGAATCCTTTCCTCTACTGTGTTTCGGGCGACGAGTCGATGGACCAACACAGGGCGGGTCTGGCCGATTCGGTGAGCGCGATCAGCCGCCTGCTCTTCAACCGCCGGATTCCACCAGGGATCCATCAAAAAAACATGGTCGGCTGCTGTTAAGTTAACTCCAGTCCCGCCAGCCCTTAGCGACAGCAGCAAGATAGGGGGGCCGTCGTCCCTCTGATAGTCCCGGACGACACCCTCCCGGTCTCGCGTGCTGCCGTCCAATCGAAGCCAAGTTAAATTTTCTTCCACAAGCCGAGGCTCGATGAGGTCCAGCAAAGACGTCCATTGGGAAAAAACCAAAGCTTTGTGGCCTTCTGAGGCGATTTGAGAGAGTTGATCCACCAATAATTCAACTTTACTCGACTTACTTTCACTTCGACCTGGCAGCAAAGCCGGATGACAAGCGGCCTGCCGTAACCGCAACAGTAGTTCAAGCGCCTGCATCACGCCGCTTCCGGTTGCAAGCTTTTCCATGATTTCTGCACGGCCTGCTGCTTGAATGGCTTGATAAATAACCCGTTCTTCGTCCGACAAGTCGAAGTCCAACACTCGGTCTAGTCGTGGCGGCAGTTCGGGAGCCACATCGCGTTTATGGCGGCGTAGAATAAACGGTTTCAGGCGTTCTCGTAGCCTTGCCGTCGCCACAATGTCACCCGACGCAATTGGACTGGCGTACCGTGCCTGAAAGTCTGCTCTTTCGCCCAGAAGCCCTGGATTTAGAAACTGAAACTGGCTCCACAGTTCCTCCAACCGATTCTCGACCGGAGTACCGGTCAGTGCGATCCGAAACTTTCCCCGAAGGCGATGAGCCGCTTGGGCAACTTGAGAATCGGAGTTTTTGATTGCCTGAGCTTCGTCCAGAATGATGGTATCCCAGTCGATCTGTTCCAGCTCGGCAATATCGAGTCGCATGACCGCGTAGGACGTTAGTGTAATATTTGCGGTACTGTCCAGACGTCGTTGCGGCCCGTGATAGGTCGAAACCGACATCGAAGGTCGGAATCGGCGGATTTCTGCCGCCCAATTGAACAAAACACTGGTTGGAGCAACGACCAACGTACGTCCGTCGACTACACAGAGTGCCTGTACGGTTTTCCCTAGCCCCATATCGTCGGCAAGCAACCCACCCAAGTGAACAGAACGGAGAAATGAAAGCCAATCGACTCCCTTTCGCTGATACGCGCGCAAATCAACGTAGAGGTCTGCGGGCAGGTTCGCTTGGGGTATGGCCTCAAATTCGTCCAATAGTCCGCGTAATTTAGCAAATGACGGAGGTGGAGCGACTCCCGCGGCCTGGCACAGGCGCGTGATATCCAGCGTCGCAAATGGGGGCGGATCTCTTTCACCCAACGCTTTTGCAGCGACCAGATCGGCGAGAATCTGGCCATATTGGTTCAGCCACTCCATCGGCAAGGTTGCGAACCCCCCACCTTCGAGAGGTGCGACAGCAAGGCCACTCTGCCACGCTCGAAGGACCGATTGAACAGTTGCGTGTTGTTTGGATTGCTCCTTTTCTGCGAAAAATTGAATTGTAAGACCGTTGGAATTGGTGTTGGGAAAATCAATGTTTACATGCAGATCACCAGTAAGATAAAAATCCTGATGTGCGGTGCCCTGGACCCCCTTTTGCAACCCGCGAAGACGTGTCGCCAACGACATTGCCCGACTTCCCTGCGCGGAGATTTTACGGCCCGGGAGTACACCCAACTGCTCGAGACACTGTTGCGTAAGGCGCTTTTCCTGGGAAACGTCCCGCAACGGTGCTTCGTCTCTTAGCAATGTCAACGATTCACCATCGACCCTTGCGATTGCGGGATCTCCGTAGAGAATGAGCGGAAGCGCAGCAAGCGTGTCTCCATCCCTGCTGACCTGAATTTCGAGCCGTGGCGCGGCGGTGGTGAGCTTTGGCAAGTCTGGCGCTTCTATGACAACATTGAATTTCTTACGGTATTCGGGAAGCGTTTCGGTAACAAAGACAGAAAGTTGATTTGGTTCGATTCTCTTACCTTCTCGAAGTGCGGTTACGTCTTTGTAACTTAACTCGATCTGTCCTAGCGGTGCCAATGTTGTTCCGCTCAAAACGGCTCCATTTCCGAAAACTTCGGTGATTGTTGAGTCTTGCTCCAGTCGCGTCACGTAACGCCCCCGTGTGCCGGTAACGCGGACAATTGGCAGTACAGGACGTCGGTCTACCGAAATTACGACTCCGTCCAACTTCACATCCTGTGCGGTAGCGAGCGCTCCGAGAAGCCGCATCATCAATCCAGTGGGCACCATGCCGTCCCGCCGAAGCCCGAGCAGGTGCTCAACGGTGGCATCGGCGGCGGT
>JABWCM010000071.1 GCA_013360285.1 Myxococcales bacterium | reverse complement strand
GGTCCGGCGGTACAGGTGCCGGCCGAACAGGAGTCGTTGACGGTGCACCCGTCGCTGTCGGCATTACAGGAAAAACCGTCGATCCGGTTGGTCCAGTCGCTGGGATCGGCATCGCTGTCGCAAACTTGGCATTGGTTGGCTGGGTTAGGATCACCGTCGGGGTAACATACGCCGCCGATTTCGCAGACGTTAGCGACGAGAATATTTGAACAGGAATAGGTGTTTGTGCCGGTCGAAACACATGTGTCCGTGGTACAATTGAGCCCGTCGCTGCAATCCGGGGCCGAGCCCGCTGTGCAGGTTCCGCCGGTACATACATCGTCGACCGTACAGCCGCTGCTGTCGGCATTACAGGAAGTTCCGGTGGATTTGTTTGTCCAGTCCTCGGGCTCGGTACCACTGTCGCAGAGTTGACATTCGTTGATCGGATTTTCGTCGTTATCTGAGTAACATACGCCGCCGATGAGGCAACTGCCTGCGACAAGAGCATTGATACACGCATAACTGGTATTACCGGTCGAAGAACAACTGTCCGTGGTGCAAGTCAAGTTGTCATCGCAGTTGGGAGCGGGTCCCGCTGTGCAAACACCGGCCGAACAGGAGTCGTTGACCGTACAGCCGCTGCTGTCGGCATTACACGAAAAACCGTCGATCCGGTTGGTCCAGTCGGCAGAATCAGTGCCGCTGTCACACACTTGACATTGGTTTGCCGGGTTTCCATCGGTATCAGCGTAACAGACCCCGGAAATGAGGCAGAAATTGGCGTCCAAGGTGCTCCCGCAACTATAGGTGGTGTCGCCCGTAGATGTGCATGTGTCGGTGGTACAGGTAAGGCCGTCGCTGCAATCTGGTGCTGCCCCAGGGGTGCAGGTTCCACTGTTACAAAAGTCAGCGACCGTACAGCCGCTGCCGTCGGCATTACATGCGGTACCGGTGGATTTGTTTGTCCAGTCCGCAGAGTCGGTTCCACTATCGCAGATTTGGCATTCATTCCCCGGGTTTTCGTCATTATCTGAGTAACATACGCCCCCAATGAGACAGTTGCCGCTGTTAAGGGTGTTGACGCACGAATAACTGCTATCTCCGGTGGATGAACAGGTGTCAGTTGTGCATGTCAACCCGTCACTACAGTTGGGGGCGGGGCCGGCAACACAGGTTCCGTTTAAGCAAGAGTCGTTAACCGTACAGCCGCTGCTGTCGGCATTACAGGAGAAACCGTTGATTCGATTGGTCCAGTCGCCGGTATCATTGTCGCTGTCACATAATTGACATTGATTGGCCGGGTTTCCATCGGTATCCGAATAGCAGACTCCGGAAATTAAGCAGAAAGTGGCATTCAACGTGCTGCTGCATGTGTATGTGGTGTCGCCGGTCGAATTGCAGGTGTCGGTGGTGCAGGCCAGGTTATCGTTACAATCGGGAGCGGCACCCGCAATGCACGCGCCTCCGCTACATGTGTCATTTACTGTGCAACCGCTTCCATCGGTACAGGGGGCGGTATTGTCGGTGTAGACGCAGCCGACAAGAGGTTCGCAGGAATTGTCGGTACACACGTTTCCGTCATCGCAGGTCGCGGTGATGTCGGTGTTGACACACCCGACGATTGGATCACAGGAATCGGTGGTACATAGGTTGTTGTCGTCACAGTCGAGGGCCGGCTCGAACAAACATAGTGACGGAAAGGCGATCGTCGGACCTCCCGGGGTGCCAAAATCACTGGCTGGGCTCCCGGGAGTGGGTGGATCGGCGGTAGGAGGTATCTCGGGCTGCCACGACGTTGTCGCTGCCTGCCACGATGACGGTATGTTGTTGTTTAACGTTGGACTTGTTAGCCCGATCGACGCACCAGTAGGTATCGTCCATCCGCCTCCTGCACTATAGACAACACGGTCGATTTCTACGTCGGCTGGGTTTAACAGCAACAAGGAATCCGAATCGTTCGCAAATGTGATTCCGGAATAGACATAATCGACGTAAATACTGCCGTTTAGTAGCAGATCGGTGTCTCTTCCCAGAACGACATATCCCCCTGGTTGCACTAAAATTGCAGCGTTGGAAGTAACTTTGTGGGTTTGGCCGATCAGATCTTTGAGCGTCCAGTTGCGGAGATCGACGACGGTTGATCCGCCGTTGTAAATCTCAATAAATTCGCGGGTTCCATCGTCGGTCGCGGCCAAGTCGCCGGGATTGATCATGATCTCGGTAATCACAAGGGAAATTGCCGGCACGTATCCACCGCAGGTCTCTACTCCGTCACACACGTCATTGTTCGTACACAATACGGCGTTTATGCCGACTTCTTCGTCTTTTGCTCCGTCGCAGTCGTCGTCAAGTCCGTTGCATGACTCGGGCGCTCCGGGATAAATGGTTGCCTCAAAGGGTGCGCAGTCCGTGAGGTTGGGTTCGCCGTCGCCGTCCGTATCGAATGAGCAGATATCAGCGCAACCATCACCGTCCGCGTCCAAATCGGGACTAAGAGGTTGTTTTAGAGCCAAAAAGATAGAAATCACAACGTCGGCAACGTTGGTGAATCCGTCACAGTTCAAATCGGCATCCACTACTTGTGACTTCAAACAAATTGGCAACGGTGTAATTTTTCCGCCCAACTCCCAGAGGCTCATGAGAATTCCGCACTGTACGTCTGCGACGTTGGTCACACCGCTAAGGTCAATATCACCCGGAGGGGTTAGACATTTTGCATCGGCGCGTGAAGAAACAAGCAGAACAAAGAGCAAAATGGCAGAGCATATTGAAATAGCCGTGCCGCGCATCCTTTGCCGCTCGAAGGCGTTGTTGAAAGGGCAGATTTTCCCGGCAGTCGAGAAATTTTGGACGGCGCCTTGGTTGTTGGTGGAGTGGCGCATAATGTTTCCCTGGGTAATTGGGTGTTTGAGCCCAAAAGTTGTGCACGCAAATTCGACGGTCTTGTCCAAAATACTCAAGCCGATACCTACATTGGGGCGGACAGTTACCCGGTCGGACAACAACCTCATACGTTGGGTTATCGCCTTTCGCAAGGTACAGACTTGAACCAAGTGGCGGCTGTGATGAACAGAAGTCGTTTTCGTTGCTGAGTCGGTCCGCTTCTTTACCATGCAGCTTCCAACAGGAAGCTACTGATATTTCTCGGCTTTTCTTCGAACAAATCGGATTCAGCTCGTGAAACGGCACTCCTTGTTGCACACCAGCGGCCACCTAAACCCTGAGCGACAGGGTATCACAGCGTCAGCGGGGTTAAGTATCACCAAATTTTTGAGAATTGCTATACGAGAGTTGGGAAAAAGGTAAACAGGTTACGTTGGTTTCAACTATCGCGAGAGCCACGGGGGTATCGGAGAAGGACAACTGAAACAAATACCGAATCCGGGTTTCTCACTGGCTTATGGGCGAGAGCGCCAAGAGGGTGATTCAATACCCAAACACCCTCTAAGTTACTGCGCCGAGAGAGACGTCCGGAGGTGTTTCGTTACGGGATGGAATCCAACTTTCGTCTGGAGCGGGTTCCGGCAGGTTGACCGGCGTGCCGTCATATCGGAGTCGTTTACCAGGAGAAACAAAGGTTTTCCAGCAGTAGGCAAGGATCGACGGCTCATCCAGCCGCGGGTCGTTGAACGGTGCAACTTCTTGTTCGTGCATGGCGCGCAACTCACTCCAATGTCGACCGGGGCGGATGTGATGAGCCGCGTGGAAACCATTGTTAAAGGTCCACCAGCCAAACATCCGGCCGGTAAAGTTACGCGAGTGGTTGTACGGATGATCCTGATCGGTGCCGTCATGTTGCAGGTAATTAATCGTTACGATGCCAAAAGCGGCCCAGAGATGCGGGATGTACCAGTAAAGAAGAAACTTTTTCCAATCGATTATCAAAAAGACCGCGGATACTCCAAGAAAAACCGCAGATTCCAGCATAAACTGGCGAAACCACTTCGGCCGATGTTTGCGCATCGCTGAACCAAATTTGATATCGCCTTGCATGATAGCGCCTGCAACGGTGGGGAAAAACAGGAGTAGATTCAGCAAATTCCACTTGTAGCGGACCTTGGTTGTCCGCATTACGTCCCGTTGGGTTTGGGTGTTGGTGTGATGGCTTAAATTATGACCCGGCACAAATGCGCTGACAGGATGGCCGTAAGTTAAGGTAAGAATTACCTGAAAGGCTCGGTTGGCGCGTCGACTACGAAAAACGGGGCAGTGAATGGCGTTGTGAGTAATGACAGCACAAAACCACGAGAATACGCAAGTCGCGACAAAAACAATTGCCGTAGCCCACAACGGCATTTCAATTAACCACAGGGTTGCAAACAAGAAAAAATAGGTAGCAATAAACCAAAGCGTGCGAATATCCGCGCGGTAGCGCAGCATGATGACCACCTCCGGGCTGAAACACCAAACCGTCGAAACAGTAGCCGAACGAGGCATGGATATGCAATTATCGATAGCTAAAACGGCTTGTTGGGGTTTTGGCTCGACTGCTCGACTCCCGATAGCAACCTGGTTGCGTCTCGACCCGCGGCAATGACGCTGATATGCTTCGGCACGGTGTCAGAGGGTCAGCGGAAATAGATGACTGACCCTGGTCGGCCGCTTTTGGCCGGCTTGTCCAGTCCCGTCCCTGCGGAATATTCCCGATATTCCTCGGTCCGGCCCCGGACAATCCGATTCAAAATAGGCTCGATCAAGGTCATTCCTGGCTTGAAGCTGACCCTCTCAGACGGTGAATGCGGAGGTTATGATGAGTCGGTTTTTGGTTTGTGAATATATGTCGTCGCCCGTGCACGTGGTTCATCCACACGCGTCGTTGGTAGAAGTGTATGGCGGACTACAACGGTGGGGAATTTCGAGTCTGGCGGTGGCAGATGAGGCCGACCGTTTGGTAGGTGTAGTTAGCCGAACCGACCTGCTGCGAGTGGGCCGGCGTGCAGTTGGATCAAATCATAGGCGTGCGTTGCTGGAATTGCCGGACGTGCCGGTGTTTCAGCACATGACTGACGATCCTCTGACCATTTTGCCGACCGCCACGTTGTCGGAAGCCGCCTCATTGATGTGGGAAAATCGTGTTCATCGCCTTTTCGTGGTCGATGATGGCCGACTGCTGGGCGTATTAAGCGTAAATGATTTGGTAAGAGCTGTTGGTGACCTTCGGATCACGACCCCGATCAGTCAGTTGGCAACTCGGCCGGTCGTGACTGTGGATGTGGCCACCCCGTTATCGACCGCGACGGATTTATTGGCCGGCGCACAGGTAACCGGGGTGGTTGTCGTGGAAAACGAGTGGCCCGTCGGAATTTTTGGCCAAGAAGAAGCGCTGGATGCGCAAAATTTGCATCGGGACACCCCAGTTGAAGATGTCATGAGTTTTGGGCTGATCTGTTTTCCCGAAGACACAGCATTACATCGTGCGGCTGCCGCGGCGGCGACGATGAATGTGCGTCGCATTCTGAGTGTGTCAAAACGACATATACGAGGCATATTAACTGGTTTGGATGTCGCCCGAGTTGGCCTGGATTTGGTGTCGGATGTCAGATGAGAGACGTTTCAAGCGTGTCCGCTCGTTCGCGAAGGTTAAATCTCCAGTGACCATCTCAGAGGGTGTTCCATAAATGGGAAATCATCGCCAAAACGGCGATTTTTAGCTGCATTGGCAGCAGCACGACTGAGGAATATCGGGAATATTCCGCAAGGAGTGACGTTGCCAAGGCGGCAAAAAACGCCCTTTTGGGGACATTTCAGCTTTATGGAACAGCCTCTCAGTGAAATATGGAGATTGCCGCCCTCAATATAGGTCCGAATATCCTCGGAAACAAAGTCCACGCCAGTAAGATACCGACCATTCCAATCATTGGGTTTGAAAGCCATTCCATATACCGCTGTGCGGCTTTGGTGGGCAGAGCGACCAGGATGGCTGTACTCCCGTCCAGCGGCGGAGCCGGTATTAAATTAAATGTGCCAAGAAGTAAATTTAAGGTAAACAATATGCTCAGAAACGAGGCCAAGCCACCAAGGGGGCTGCCTTCTGGGGCACCAAATAGCTGGGCGATTTGTTGAGCCGGAGCGGCGTCGGACGACCCCATGCCAAACACAAAATGACCGCTGTTGATCCCGATATAAAGGGCAAGTCCAGCTAAGATAACGAGTAGAAAATTGGCGGCGGGACCCGCAAGTGCCATCCATCCCGCACGTTTTGGGTGACGTGCGGCCCAAAATGGGTCGTAAGGCGCGCTGGCCCAGCCAAGCATCCATCCCATCAAAAAATAGGTGATGACCGGTGCCAAAATCATGCCGAACGGTTCTCGTTGAATATGCGGAAGTGGATTCAAGCTAACCTGTCCGCCACGAAATGCAGTATCATCACCACCCCACTTGGCAACAAGGGCATGAGCACCCTCATGGCACGTTGTGGACAAAAGGAAAGTGATGTACCAAAGGCCACCAAGAACGAGTGTATCAGGGGACATAGTATTGAATCAGTCCATGTGTGTAGCAAAAAAACACCATTTGGGGATGTTGTGGCGGTTTGTTGTATCCAAACTCGATTTGACCATCCCAAATGAAGCTCGGTCCATGTGGAGAATTCCGTTGGAAATCCAATGGCGTGCAGTGTCTTGTCCCGCGCAGTCCGGCACTTTTACTGGCGCTGTGCGTGGCCCGAGAACGGAAACTTATCAGCCAATCCGGTTCAGGTTCAAGTTTACCGCTGATCTTGTTTTGAATTTGCGGTGGGCAGTCGTCTTTTGGGTCTTCTTTGTTGCCGCTTGCCGGCCGTCTGAGCCGGCTCCGCATCTTGGTGAACGCCAGCCACAGCCAGCGGGAGGCCAGGCGGAGGCCGCACCATCGCCGCCGGCATCTACAGAGCCATTTCCGGGACGATCCGCTGCCAAACATCCTACCGACGTTATGTCAGGAGAGACGGTACCGGTGTTGAGGGACCCCACGAAGCCGATTGCTGTGGGCAACAAGGGTATCGGCGAACCAAAAACACAAGAGACCGCATCGAATTCGACATGTGGAAAGGACACAGATACCGATCGGGCTCGTATTGCAAAAGAAATGGCTGCCGCAGACCAGATCAACCTCGAACGGGAACTTGGTAAACAACGTGCGGAGCAAGCCAAGAGGCAGTTGGGCAAAATTCAGGATCTCGTCAAGAAAATGAACGAATGTGCCGCCAAAACAAAACATTTCGATCCGATGTGTCAGGCAATGGCGGAAGCAAAGGAAGACCCATGCCATGTCTTGTCCGATACCGACGAGAAATTGGGATGTCGATCTCTTGCGGCGGTCGCGATGGCCCGCCGGGCGCAGGATTCAAAACCGTGTTCCAAAGTCGCCGACAACGGAATGCGAGCGTTGTGTGTCGGTGTTGCCACCGGCAAGTTTGTTTGTCCAAAGGAGTCATCTTCTCCGTTTGCTGCCGCGTGTTCGTTGGTAATGAACGCCGGAAACTCTGCCGACTGTCCATTTTCCGGTGATGAGCGGCCGATGGTCTGCGACGCCTTTTACGTTACGTTGGCGGTGACACATCTGGACCCGACGTTATGTGAACGGGTGGAATTGGAGCGGACTCGCAAAGCTTGTAAAGCATTTTTAAACAACGATTCCACGCTATGTGCCACGGATGTGTCACCCGGACCGGAATGCCGTGATGTTGTACTTGGAGCAGAAAAACTACAGCCGTCCACCGGCACCGACAGCCAGACCGAGATTCGGTTGTGGGTGGTCAACCTATTTGAGGACGTTGCCGACTGCGATGCGCATATTGAGGTACGTCAAGCCGGCAAAGTGGTTGGTTCCAAAACCATCGACATTGGTAAGTTAACAGTTGTCGGCCAGGTAGCCGAGATCACCACCTCTATTTCGGCTCCACCTGGAGATTTGGCGATCAACGCTGTTGGAAAATGCCTTTGGATTCCTTCCGTGAAAGCAAAATAGTGACCAAGTAAATGGCGTATAGTGCTGCACTTTGAGGTGAATGAATCGCCATTTCAGGTTCTGTTTGTCGTCTGTTTGTCATTGGTAAGAAAATTTCTCATCACGAGTCACTCAATGAACCGGTTTCATGTTGTTGGAGACCGACAGGAAATGATCATGGAAACCTTAATGCAGGGAACTGGGACTACTTTGTTGAGCCGTTTCGACGTGTCGTCCAGTCATTTAGAACGTTTGCTTGGCACCGCATTGGTGGCAGGAGCCGATGGCGAAATCTATTTTGAGTCCACGACAACAGAGACGTTGTCTTTAGAGGACTCGGAAGTGAAACGCTCCAGTTTTTCAACACAGCAGGGGGCGGGAATCCGAGTCGTTGTTGGTGAAAAAACAGGGTACGCATACTCCGACGATGTTTCGGCGGACCGACTGTTGGAGGCGGCCAAAGCGGCGCGATCGATTGCGCGGTCGGGAAAAGAACTCCAACCCGTCAACGTGAATTGGGCATCGAAAAACCAACATCACCATTCGCTGTATCCCGTCGACGCGCCGCTTCCCGCCGCGCCGCTTGCTGGAAAAATCGAATTATTAACCGAAATCGATCGGATCGCCCGAGCCGTCGACCCTCGTATCGTCAACGTAATGGCCACGCTGTCTCTGGAACACCGCTCGGTATTGATCGCACGCCCCGACGGGTTATTGGTGACTGACGAAAGGCCATTGTTGCACCTACGGGTGGTATGTATTGCCGAAAACAAAGCCGGCAGACAAAGTGCCAGTGCCGGTGGTGGGGGCAGAATTTCATTTGAATCTTATGTTGGCAACAGGCAGTGGTGGCGCGCTGCCCGCGAAGCAGCGAGGCAAGCGCTGGTCAACCTGGACGCAAAGGACGCTCCGGCCGGTACAATGGACGTGGTACTAGGTCCTGGATGGCCCGGAATATTGCTTCACGAAGCGATTGGGCACGGTTTGGAGGGCGATTTTAATCGAAAAGGTACCAGTGCGTTTGCAGGTCGTCTTGGCCAGCGAGTGGCGAGCGAATTGTGCACCATCGTCGATGATGGAACCATCGCTTTTCGTCGTGGGTCGTTGAATGTTGATGATGAAGGGACGCCGACGCAGCGGACGGTGTTGATTGAAAACGGGATTTTACAAAGTTACCTGCATGATCGGCAGAACGCGCGACTCATGGGTCACTTGCCGACCGGAAATGGGCGCCGTCAAAGCTTTGCACATTCTCCAATGCCAAGAATGACCAATACATTTATGTTGGCTGGGTCCGATGATCCGGAGGAAATTGTGAAAAAAACCAGGTCCGGGTTGTATGCCAAAAGTTTCGGTGGTGGACAGGTAGATATCACCAGTGGTCGGTTCGTTTTTACCGCCTCGGAGGCTTATCTAATCGAAGATGGGCGAATAGGAGCGCCGGTTCGAGGCGCTACGTTGATTGGAAATGGGCCGGAAGTGTTGATGAGGGTCAGTGCTGTAGGGTGTGATCTTCAGTTGGACGAAGGGATGGGAACCTGCGGAAAATCAGGTCAGTCCGTGCCCGTTGGGGTAGGGTTACCCACGATTCGTGTTGAACAACTTACCGTGGGTGGAACTGCGTTATCTTAGCGCGCAGCCGCAGGCGGGAATTTCTCGCAAGGATTCGACAACGGGAATTGGGCCGGCGACGGGAGACGAAAGATGGATGACAACTCGTGGCAGAGTGTGACGGATAGTTTGATCAAACAGGCGATGCATGCGGGCGCGACGGACGCGGAAGTGTTACTTCGAACGTCGACTCGTACGGAGGTTGTGACCAGGATGGGGGAGACCGATGGCGTGTTGCAAGCACGCGAAACGGTTGCAGGACTACGTGTTTTTTCCGGGACACGTTCTGTGGTGGTATCCGGGTCGGATATTTCGGAGCCGGCGTTGGCTGCGCTGGTGGACGCTGCGATGTCTCGTGTACGATTTGCACCCGAAGATCCTTTTGCTGGGCTTCCCGACGTGGATGAGTCAGGTACTTCGACTCCTGATTTGGATTTGTATGACCCACAACTGGAGTCCTTGGATATTGAACAGGCTCTCTCGTTGTCTTATGAGGCAGAGCGTGCCGCCTTTGGCGTCGATCCCCGAATTTCCAATAGCGAGGGCTCCGAATGCGTATACGGGTGTGTTGACGAAGTGTTCTCCAATAGTCGGAACGTCTACCGGCACTGTCGCAGCAGCCGCATTGATTTGCACGTTGTACCTCTTGCCATTGCGAACGGCGTGATGGAACGGGATTCGTGGTTTTCTTCAAAGCGTTATCTTAGCGATCTTGCCGATCCTGCAACCATAGGCGAACTGGCAGCGCATAGGGCACTGCGTCGTCTTTCGGCAGTACAGGCCCTCACGTGTAAGGTACCTGTTATCTTTGAAGCCCGTGCTGCGGCTTCGTTGTTGGGTGATCTTGCAACGGCGGTCAGTGGATACCAAATTTACAAAAAATCATCGTATTTGTGTGGAAAAATCGGGGAGGTCATTGGTTCGGCATTGCTCAACGTCGAAGACAACCCGCTCGTGCCGAGGGGACCGGGTTCGCGACCGTTTGATGGGGACGGCCTGCTGACACGACGACTGCCCATTGTTGAGAATGGCCGTTTGTTAACTTACTTAACGGATACGTATTCCGGGCGCCGTCTTGGTGTGGAATCGACCCGGAACGCCAACCGAAATCCAGCGGATGCGCCAATGGTTGGTGTTTCCAATCTCCGACTTCGTTCAACGGATGTGCCGGTGGGGGATCTGATTTCCGAAGTAAAAAATGGGGTTATGGTTACAGAGCTGTTTGGGTTCGGGGTCAATACCACCACCGGGAGTTATTCGCGCGGGGCGGCTGGGATCTGGATAGAAAACGGGAGGTTAACCTATCCGGTCCACGAATTCACGATCGCGTCAACCCTCCCATTGATATTTGCTGGGATCGTCGGAATTGCCGACGATGCACATCCGGATATGCGGTTCAGTAGTCCCTCCTTGTTGATTTCCGAAATGACAATTGCCGGCAAGTAGGGAGGCCGGTGGTGGTTTGGTAAAATGGGGTGATGCCGGTATACTTTTTGTGGGGACGGTGAATTTTTTGACCTGGTGGAGATGTGGATGCGAACAAAACCAAAAACGTGGGCATGGGTGTTGGTGAGTATACTTGGGTTGGCGTTCGTTGGGTGTGGCGATGACTCCGCAAGCGGCGGACAGACGATTACTGAGGATCCAGACGTTTCAGACGTAGTGACATCCAATTCAGAGGATGTGACCGGTCTCGATACCAACGGGGCGGAACCCGGGAACGACGTTTTTGAAACCGAAACAGATGTTTCGATTCAGTGCGAAGATCCGCCCTATGGATTTGGTTGTTCGTGTGAAGGAAATACAGATTGCGAAAGCGGTTGGTGTATTGAAGCGCTGGTCGGGTTTGTCTGTACCACACCCTGCCTATCCACTTGTCCCGATGGTTGGGGGTGTAAGCCGGTGGTTGGTGTTGGTGGCGACATCACATACCTCTGCTTACCCATTTTGCCCGAGTTATGTGGACCGTGTACGTCAGACGACGACTGTGGTGGACCCATCGACATGTGTATTCCGGTTGGTAAAGAGGCCACCTTGGTTTGTGGCGCGGGCTGTGTCGATGATTCGGCTTGTCCTTCGGGTTACATATGTAAAGAAGCAACGGGAACCGAAGGAAAAACGACCAAACAATGTGTTTCATCTACCGACAGTTGTGTTTGCACCGCCGATATCAACGGTACAATCGAACCTTGTAGTTCGGAAAACGACTTCGGCATTTGTTATGGCCAAAGGACCTGCGACGGGGCCAACGGATGGACTCCCTGTTCCGCCAATGCTCCCGCGACTGAAATTTGTGATGGATTAGACAATGACTGCGATGGCGCCGCCGACGAAGACATCGCAAACGAGCCATGCGTGAATGAAAATGAGTTCGGTTCGTGTGCTGGAACGACAGCCTGTCAAGGAGTTGAGGGAGTTTATTGTGCTGGTCAAATTCCCAGTGTCGAGGCGTGCGATGGCCTGGACAATAACTGTAACGGCGAAATTGATGAAGGGACTGGTGACGTCGACAACGACGGAGTTCCCGATTGTACCGATCCAGATATCGACGGAGACAATGATCCAAACGAGACCGACTGTGCTCCTACCGACCCAACGATTTTTACCGGTGCCGGCGACGGGTGTGATGGAATCGACAACGACTGTGATGGCCTCAAGGACGAAGATTATCCCGACAACGACCAAGATGGTGCTGCGGACTGCGTCGACGACGATGACGATAATGATGGCATTCTGGACGGAGTAGACAACTGCCAGTTTGTTACGAACACCGATCAGACCGACACTGACAACGACGGCATTGGCGATGCCTGTACAGGTGACGCGGATGGCGACGGGGTTGTCAATGAAGACGACAATTGCCCCCTTGCAAAAAACCCCGATCAGGAAAACGTGGACGGGGACGAGTTCGGTGACATTTGCGATTCCGACAAGGACGGGGATGGAACGCCCAACGATGAAGATTGCCATCCTGAAGATCCCAACTCCTACCCCGGCGCGCTCGAAGTTTGTGATGGAATTGACAACGATTGTGACGTGCAAATTGACGAAGCGGGGGCGAATGGGTGTGCAATTCAATTTGAAGACAAAGATGGCGATGGTTTTGGCAGCGATATCAGCAATTGTTTTTGTGCTACCGCAACGGGGTGGGCTCCGATAGATGGGGATTGCGATGATTTGGACAAAAATGCCAACCCGAATGGCACAGAAATCTGCAATAGCAAGGACGATGACTGTGACGGCGGGGTTGACGAAGAAGCCGTGATCGGATGCGTAAATTACTACGCCGACGGTGACGCGGACGGATATGGGGTTAGCGCCGACATGGTTTGTGCGTGCAAACCTTCGGGTATTTACAGTGCAACCCAGGGCGGAGATTGTAACGATACCGAGAAAAACATCAACCCGATAGGGAAAGAGGCATGCAATGGTATTGACGAAGACTGCGATGGCGTTCCGGACGATGGCATTGGCAATCCGGGGTGTCTCGTGTACTTCGAAGACCTGGATGGCGATGGTTTTGGGAATACCGACGAGGCGTTTTGTCTCTGCGGCCCTACCGACGCATTTACGGCAACTTTGCCGGGGGATTGTGACGATGCGGACGTGGATGTGTCGCCTGGAAAACCTGAACAATGTGATGGAACCGACACCAACTGCAATGGACAGGTTGATGAAGGATGCGACGACGACAAGGACGGGTATTGTGACCAGGCCATGACAGTAACGAATCCGGTCAGTTGTAGTAATGGAGTCAACGACTGCAACGACCTGGCGCCCACTATTCATCCTGCCGCTGTTGAAAAGTGTGACACGCTGGATAACGACTGTGATGGGCAGGTGGACGAAGATGGCGGAGCACCTTGTGGTGGTTGTGCCGCTGTTTGCCAACTCGGAGTGGGTCCGGGTGTGGGTGACCCGTTTGACCAAGGTGGCGCAAACGGCGCCGGCGTTCAGCCGGATGGGACCGTTAAATTAGACGCGTCTACACTTAAGTTTCACATGTTGTGGGTTGCAAACAGTGGTGAGAATACGATTTCGAAAATCGACACCGAAACCGGCAAAGAAGTCGCGCGGTACAGTATCTGTGGTAATCCGTCTCGTACGGCTGTTGATCAGGCTGGCGATTGTTGGGTCGGGTGCCGAGCTGATGGCAAAGTTGCCAAAATTGCACTTGAGCCGTCGGAATGTAAAGATAACAACAACAATGGTAAGATAGACACGAGCACTGACGTCAACGGCGACGGTAAAATCACCGGCGCTGAGATGTTGCCCAACGGACAAGATGAATGTGTGTTGTTGGTGGTCAAACCGGATTCCACCAATCTTGCGCGTGCGGTTGCGGTCGACAAGGACAACCATGCGTGGGTCGGTTATTGGGATACCCGCAAAGTTTACCGCCTTAATTCGGCCACCGGGGCGGTTATGACGACCGTCGACTTCAGCGCCGTCACGACCGCGCGCCCTTATGGGTTTGCGATCGACAAAAAAGGGAGATTGTGGGTCAGCATGCGAGACGGGTCTCCACCGGCGCTTGGTATGATCGATCTAAACGCGTTTCCGCTTACGCCGAAGGTGTGGGGAACACCGGGTGGTCACAATACCTATGGCATTGCCGTTGACTCCTTGGGAGGTGTTTGGTTGGCCAGTGGCGAAAACAAATCGGTCTCCCGATTCACGCCGGATACCCAAACGTGGAAGACAACGAGTTTGTCCCAATACCCAAACACCCGTGGCATTGCTGCAAGCACGGATGGTTTGGTTTATGTTGGCCACCACAACTACAACACCTCGTGTGACGGTGGGATGGACCACTATGTATCTGTTATGGATGCGGCGTCAGGTAATTTTGTGGAAGTGATCAACACCGCCACCGGCAACAACAACATGGGGCCGGTTGGTATGGCGATCGACTTCTCCGATAACTTGTGGGCAATCAACCAATGTGCGTCATCGGCTACCAAGATCGATCGCAAAACGAAGCAGGTCATTGGCCACTATCCTACCGGCAGTCAACCTTATACCTACAGTGATATGACTGGATTCGCCCTAAAGACGGTGGTTGCTCCATCGGGCACGTATGTTCATACCTTCAAAGGGTGGAACGGTGCGCCGACCCAATGGGTGCAAATTACCGTCGCGGCGCTGACCCCCCCGGGGACGAGTATTGATGTACGTTATCGGACTGCGGATTCCATAGCCGGCCTTGACGCTGCCAATTGGAGTGCGTCCAAAGGCCCGTTCCCACCCAATCCAATGCCCATCAATCTGATAAAAGACGGAACAATTACCGGTGCTTATATGCAGGTGGAAGTCAAACTCGTCAGCGGCTCCAGCGGTGCATCACCGGTACTTCAGGCGATCGATGTTGTGGCTGCAGAAGGTAAATAATTCATGTTGCGGGCTCCACACTGGGTCCTCAACCTGACGCCGCTGCGTTTGCAGGCATAAAAACGTCTGCCCTGCCAAAATTGGCCGATGGCTCGGCGCTCTCGCCCACAAACTCGTGGGAAATATGAACCCGTTTTTTTTGTGCGGAATGAGTTGCTCCCCATCATTGGTTGAACGGCCATGAAAAGCCGCTCTTATCTTATATTACTTCGTTGGAGTGCATTCCTTCTCGTTGCGGTCGCGGTTTTTGTGACTGGATGGGGTGCCGGAATCTTAGAAGGTGTGGTGACAGTCGCGCTGATGTACCCGGCGGCGTTGGGCGTGATTGCCGGCATCGTGACCGCGTTCTGGGTTCAACTGACGTTTGTTGCCCAGCCCCGATTGGTAGCTGTTTTGAGCTTACTGATTGGATTGGCCGCTGTTGTGGGTCTCCACAGCGGTCGTTACAGTAGTTTTCAGGCAGAATTTGGTTCGATGGTTCGCGATTCAGCCCTTGAAGGAATGACGTTGCCGTCTGATGCAGACCACATTGCCGAAGTGTCTCGGTCCGTTCCCGATTCCACCATGATTCACGAACAACTGGACTTGTTTTTAATGGAAGAAACCGGTTCAGGCGGATGGTTGGGATTCTTGCGGCTGGAGTTGGCATCCGGAATTCGAACTTTGCCGGCGGGAGGGCTCGATGTTGCCGAACCGTGGGTGGCGGCATTCTGGTTTTTGGAGTGGCTGGTTGTTTCGTGGATTACCGGGAGTTTTGGCGTTCGATTGGCGACTTTTCCGCGATGTGAACAATGTCATCGCTGGTTGACAACTCATTCCGTCGGCGGAACTCCGGAGTTGGCTCGGATTGCTCATGAACCGGAGGCTACGAACGCGGATCCTCACGTATCTTCGGGCGTGGTCGGCCTTTTTTGTCCTCAACATGGCGCGGTCATGCCTGCGGGCAAAAAAGGCCCACCATCCCCGAATTTGGCTGCGTCTTCGTATTGTTGCCCGCAAACGCATGAGCAATCCGGAACAAATCGAGGGCCGAACCCTGGGGAAACAACGAGCACTATCCCTGAACCGTGAAACTCACACCAAATAGTTCCAGTAAGACAGCAACCACAAAGATGACAAGAATAAATCCGGCTAACCAAATCAGTCCGTCGTTGTTGCCTGACTGTGCAGTTGCCGCCTGGAGACCATCCGACCTCGCTTTGGTGGATCCCATCGACTGGTTCGAATACGTGGAATGATTGGGTGAACTCGTGGGATTTTCGGTGTGAGAAGCCGCCCGGGTTTTTCGACCACGGCCCGCCGCGGTCATGGTCGTTTGTGGGGCATTCTCCGGCATCGCCCGGCTGACCAAAGCGGCGAGTTGTTCCCGGTCGGGTTCCCAGTTGCGGTCGGTCAGCACTTGGTCGATTGCACATCGAAATTCTTCGGCTGTCGTGAACCGGTCCTGGGGTCTTCGTCGCAATGCACGTGTGAAAATAGGCAGTACATCAGCCGGAATATGTTCGTCGGCATCCGGCGGCAGCGCGGGATCAGGGGCGTTGGCGATCCGCCGATGGTAATCATCCCCGGTGCCGGTCCCAAACAGCGGTCGGCCGGTCAACATCTCGTATCCTACCAACGCCGTTGCATAAATATCCGTACGATGGTCGAGTTTTCTTCCGGCCGCTTGTTCCGGGGACATGTACCGGACTTTACCCTTTACAACTCCAGCTTCGCTTTGGACCGACCGCGCCCTGGCAGTTGCAATTCCAAAGTCGATCACTTTTACTTCGCCGTAAGTTGTGACCAGAACGTTTTCCGGGCTCACGTCTCGATGCACGATCCCGAGTGGTGTTTTGTGTTCGTCGTACAACGTGTGGGCGTAATGCAGGCCCGACAGGATTTCCCGCAGAATAAACAGCGCAATTTCGGGTGGAATAGACAATTTGGCGGCCTTCAGTGAGGCACATAAAACAGCCAGACTGACTCCGTTGTGTAATTCCATTGCGAGATAACGGTAGCCGTCCAGCGACCCAAAATCGAATGTACCAATTAAGTTGGGGTGATTTAGGCGCGCTGTAAGCCGTCCTTCGTCGAGAAACATCGCCACATTTTCCGCTTCTTCGCTCAAATGCGGGTGCATAATCTTTAACGCGACGATTTTGGAGTATCCTTCGCCCGCGTCCAAACGAGCTTTATAGATACTTGCCATTCCGCCGGACGCGATTTTTTCCTGAAGTTGGTACCGGCCGAGTTGTGTGAGAGGACCTTTCATAGTCCCGAATCGTGGCCCGGCTTTGTCCATTCGTCAAAAAAAAGCGGCAACATAACAACAACCGCGTTGGGTCGTTAAACCGGGACGCGCCCATATTTTTACCCAAACTCAGAGTTTTTGATGAGGTATAGACGGCTCTATTGATGCGCGATATCTGCGGCCTTGCTCAACGTATCTTTGCCAACTATACGCGATCCATATGATTTCTTTTTCCGTGACTTGACGGATGACTTTCCCAGGGCTGCCCATCACCAACGAGTGTGGGGGAATCACTTTGTTTTGTGTTATCAGCGTTTGGGCGCCTATCAAACAAAACTCACCGATTTCCGCGTTATCGAGCAGAATCGACCCCATTCCGATGATACAATTGGACTGGATCTTTGCGCCATGAACGATGACGTTGTGGCCGACTGTAACCTGGTCACCGATTTCCGCATTCGACAGATGTTCGGTCATGTGCACCGTCGATCCGTCCTGAATACTCGTTCGGACACCGATGCGGATTTTTCCATCATCTGCGCGTAGGGTTACATTTGGCCAAACCGTTGATTCTGCTCCAATTTGTACGTCACCTATCACGACTGCTGCCGGATGAATGTACGCGGTCGGGTCAATGATGGGCAATCGCCCCTGATAATCCTGAATCATTCGAACTTCCTTGGCTGTTATCTTTGTCGAATCTGCAACCGGCTTCGGCCTCCGCCGGTTGGAACAATCTCAATGCGTGTTCCAATTCGTTCGGCCAATGTTGCAACATGGGAAATAATGCCGATTTGTCGGCCCGTTGCCTGAAGAGAATCAAGTGTATGAAGAACCACCTCCAACGTCTCGCCGTCCAGTGTGCCAAATCCCTCGTCGATGAATAACGATTCAATTCGCGTGTTGGAACTCGTCATTGATGATAACGCCAATGCCAACGCCAGCGATGCCAAAAACGTTTCTCCCCCCGACAAACTTTGGATGGCCCGTACGTCGTCACCCATTTCTTGGTCCCGTACCTGTAGATCGAGGTCCTGACCCCACACCCGCTCCAGACGATAACGTGGGGCCAGGTCGCGTAAGTGAAGATTGGCCGCCGATAACAATGAGTCCAACGTGAGGCTCTGAGCAAAAGTCCGAAATTTCTTACCGTCCGCCGAACCCACTACCTCATTTAATTCCGCCAAGATTTCCAATTCGGCCTGAATTTTTTTGAGCTGGTCGGTTAACCGTAACGCTTGTTGTAATTTCGTCGCGTCTTGGGTCAGTATCGCGTTGATTTCTGACCGCCGTTCCACCATTGTGTGGTAGTCGTTTTCGACCTCATGCAGCCGTGTGGTCACGTCTATCCTATCTCCTTCCACTGGGTGCGATTGTTCGAACTGAGTTCGTTCGGCAATTTTTTCATCACGGAGTTGTTGTGCAAGAGTCCATTCGTTGGCCAGGTTTTCGATTCTGGCTGTGACCTCCCGTTTTTGGGTTGGATCGATCGACAGACGACGATCGATCTCCTGCAGATCAAGACCCAGTGAATACACCAGGTCGTCACGTTGTTTGGTTGCCGTGATCTGTTCGTCACGAAGTGTCAGAAGTGCGGCGGTAGCTTGAGCCAATCTCCCCGCGACGGCAGCCGCTTGTTCGTTTTTGTCGGCGAGTGCTGTGGCGGCAACCACCAGGGCGGTCTCGGCTTCGTCGATATCACCTTGGATTTTCTCCAGAATTACATTCGTCGATTCGCCACCCAAAAGCATCGTTCGTGCTGCTTTGGTTTCGATTTCTGCGGCGGCGGCAGCGTGATATTCCCGCTGTCGTTTCGCAACCTGTTGTTTCGCCCGCTCCCATGCGTCGTAAACAGGAACTTTTCGACTTGCCACCTCGGCGAGCAAGGTGGTTAATTCCCGTTGTTTTGCTTCGAGATTGGCGTAGTTTTGGACCCTTGACTGAAGAGTAGTCATCAAACCCGCGAGATTCTTTTCCGCGTGACTTTGCCAGGTCGGAAACATTTCGAGATAGGTTCTTAACGGGGCCTCGGATTCCTCAAGTTCCGTCAACGTTTGTTTTTTCCGCGCCTCAAACGTCTCCTTGGTGGTCACGACTTGCCGTAACTCATCTTCCAGCTCCCGTACCTGTTGAAGTTTGTGTTCAAGGCCGGCCCTGATCGTATCTCTCGTCCGTGTTTTTTCCGCGATTTCATCATTGAGCGCCAACGCGGCCTTGACTTCAGTTTCCAGTTGAGACAACGCGTCGACCGCGGTTTTCCGTTGGTTTTCGAGCGGTTTCGGATCGGCTTCTACGATGGTTCCCAAAATAAGACCCAGTCGGTATGCATCGATTACCCATGTTTCCCAGTGTTTCTCAATGGTAGTTACCTGTTGTCGCAGTCTGTCTTGCTCAGCCACGATTCGCTGTTGCTCTGCGGTGGCGGCGTTGTGATTGGCGATGCCGTTGGCCAGTTGTTGTTGCAGTTTTTCCCGATTTGATTCCAGGAGTCGTACTCGTTCACTTAATTCTTCAATGAGCGAAGATAACGGCGGCGCTGAATCCGCCCAGGGGTGGGACAACGAACCACACAGCGGACACGGCTCGCCATTGACCAGCACGCTTCGTTGTTCAACAAGACGCAACGCAGCACGCGCGGTGTTGTTGGCACGCCCCGCTTCATCCAGTTGTGTCCGGCAGGTCTTTAATGCCTCCAGCACGGTCGTTTGTGTAGCCTGCGCCATGTCGGCAGTATGTTGGTGTTGCTGGAACTTGAGGGTCAACTCATCGATTTTGGCTAAATAGCCTAACCGCGCCTCCAGTTGTGCCAGTGCGCCGTCCAGGACGTTTCGGCGGTCTTCGGCTTGTTTACGATTGGCCAAAATGGTCGAAAGCGGTATTGCAGTTGCCCTATTCTGAACCTCCACCAACGTTTGGATTACCGCATGTAGTTGCGCCGTGGTGTTGTGACATTCGTTTTGCGCCACGGTCAGCATCGGCAACAGCCGTTCCTCCTTTGCCAACAACAACTCATATTGTTTGGTTATGTCTTTGTAGGTTTGGTTCCACCGGGTCCAGGTTCGCAGCAGGAGTTCCACACGATCCCATTCCAAAAACAGTGGCCGAATCGCCGCGTTTTTTGTCAATAAGCTGGTGATTTCCTCCGCCAACTTATTGGTTTCGGACCATTGCACCTCTAGGTTTCGAACTTGTTCGTGCGCCTGCTCTTCCTGCAGCGTGGCGTTGGTCAGTTCCCGTGAAGCCTGTGCCGTTGTCTCTTGTGCCAACATCACCTGTTGGTCAAGTCGTCGTGCCTCGTCTAGTTGGGGCTGAAGTGCCGCAAGGGTGTCGCGTATCCGATCACGGTGTCGTGTTGCGTTTTCGACGATGAGCCGTGTTGCTTCGGCTTCGGCTTTCGTTTTTGTAACCTCTGCGGTCAGTGCAGTGATGTGTTGTTCGTCAGCAATCATCCGTTTGTTGAGGGTATCGACTCGTACGACCCATTCTCGTGCCGGTTCAGCGATCGCAAGTTGGTCGAGCCATTGACGGTCGCCTTCATGGGACTCCCAAATCCGACCCATGTGAAGGACCCGTTCATTTGCGGCTTCCTCTTGCTGCCGCAGCCGGGTTCTCTGCTCCAAGATGCTGATGGTTGTTCGCAGTCGGTCGAGTTCCCCCTTTGCCGTAAAAATGCGTGCGCTTATCTCCGATAGTTGTGCGTTCAGTGTTTCTTTTTCCCCATCAGCAAGCAACCCCAGTTGATCTCGCTGCCGGACCAGGTCGGTGTAGATACCCGCAAGTTCCCGATGTGATTTGTACACCTCGACCGATATGTCTCCGTAGATTGCTGTCTTTGTTACCTTTTCAAGTAACTCTGAACGTTCCGTCGGGCCCGCTTTCAAAAAGGACGCGAAATCTCCCTGCGCCAACAGCACCGAGCGTTGGAACTGGTCAAAATCGAGTCCGAGGCGCTCTTCAATCGCCGCCAGTACTTCGGTTTTTTTATCTCCAATCCGACGGCCACTGGAAACATCAAGAAACGACATCGTTTGCGCTTGCCATCGTCCTGTCGTCGCGTTTCTCGCTCTGCGTGCCTCCCATCGAGCCCGATATCGCGATCCATTTTCGGCGCGAAAATCAACTTCCGCCCAACCAATCCACTGACCTCTCCTTATGAGTCCTCGAACGTCATTGCTGGACAGTCGTCGGTCAGTTGTGTCGGCCGCTTCGAGCTGCGTTCCAATCAGCGGTCCACCGCGACTCGCAAGTCGAGGGGTTTTGTCGAACAATGCCAGACACATGGCGTCCAGCAACGTGCTCTTTCCCGCTCCCGTCGGTCCCACGATGGCAAATACCCCGGTGGTTCCCAACGGCGCCGCCTCTAAGTCGATTTCGATAGGTCCACAAAGGCTTGCAAGGTTTTCGGCACGAATCGCGAGTATTTTCATACCGGTCGGCCCTGTTCGGCAATTCGGTTTACAATGTCCCGAAATGTTTTTAACATCAATGACTTGGGTGGACCGCCGTACCGGCTCTCATGCAGTTTCATAAATACAAACTCCGGGTCCAACTCGGTCAACGACGCGTTGGCAATGGTATCCGATAACGCCGCGTACGTACCGGGGGTTTCAACGGTGATTTTCACCAGACGGCAAACCTTGTTGGCGAGTTCTGTTTCGATTTTTGTTCTCAAATCCGGCATTGGGTCGGTCAGGCGTACTCGGATGTCCAGATAGGGCCATTGGGGTGGCGGGATGTCCCCGGTATCGTTGGGTAACTCGCGTAGTTTCGCCAAAACGTCATCGGGGCTCCCGACACCGGTTTCCGGCACCCGCAGAAATTCTATTGCCCGTGGCACTCGTACAGAGGTGACCGTCTGTACATGTTCCCCGGAGAATTCAACAAGTACAACCTGGTGTGGGTAATGGGATTCATCTACGTGGAGCGGAATCGGAGCGCCGGAATACCGCCGTGTCGAATTGTTGCCCACAATTTGCGCTAAGTGAAGATGTCCAAGCGCTAAATAACTCACGTCTTCAGAAACCAAGTCCGCGGGAAGTGCGTGCAGATTGCCGCCAAGAATTTTCCGCTCACTCAGCTCCGAAAGTTTTCCGTGTGCCATATAACAATGCCCGGTGGCGATGATAGCTTGCCCAGGCTCCCGTATCCCCTTGGCATATTCAACAGCATCTGTGTAGACCTCCCGTACCCCTTCTACCAGCGGATCTTGGACGTTGTCCGCCATGGATGGGGCCAACCACCGTGTCGCAAGGTCTGCGGGACGTAAATAGGGGATGGCGACACACCATGCTCTCACCAAGCCGTCTCGATCATGAAGCGGAACGACCACCCGTTGTACGTCGATCGGCATTTGTCCAGAAGAGTTCGTTTCCAACCGAGGCAAAGATCCCAACACGGTAATCCTTAGCGATTTCAGCAACGGGTGGGGAGCCTCAAGGCGGGTCGGTGAGTCATGGTTGCCGCCGATCACAACCACCTCCAAGTCGGGCACAGCGGCGCGCAGATCCGCCAACAATCCATAAAAATCCTCAAAGGCCGACGCCGGGGGGTTCGCGGAGTCAAAAATATCACCGGTGACCAGGAGTGCGTCGACCTGATGATCAACACAAAGATCCCGTAACCATTCAAAAAAGCGCTGATGCTCAAGGCGCCTACTCAAGCCGCCCAAGGTGTGGCCCAGGTGCCAGTCTGATGTATGAAGTATGCGCATTACCATCCTGTTTGAACGAAGTTGTTCGAACGAAAAATAGGTTCGGTTGAACCTCTTGCGTGAAATGTCAGGTTGGCCTATGGAATGTGCCCCTATCCGGATTCACCCGGAATCGTGGGCGGCGACCCCGCCTTGATTTGTTGTGTAGGTACCCTGATGCTGATTGCCCTGACCCACAATGTTGTTGTACGCCAAATCGAAGAAGAAGCCGAGTTCGACCGGCCGGAAACCATCGGACAAATCGCCGCGGCTCTAAACGCGCTTGGCCACCGGGTTGAACTCGTGGAAGTCACCGGTCCCGCAACCCGCACGGTCTCTATTTTGGAATCCCACTCACCGGACCTCGTCTTCAATCTTGCTGAAGGCCGTGTGGCCAGGATCCGCGAAGCGATTTTCCCCGGCTTATGTGAACAACTTGGCATCCCGTTTACCGCGTCCGATGCCCACACCTGCACGGTCGCATTAGACAAAACATTGACCAAACTCGTAGCCCAAGAACAGGGGATACCGACCGCGAAAGGTATGTTGATATTGCCCGGAGAAAAGGTCAACACGGCGAAACTGGAATATCCTGTCATTGTGAAACCAAATTTTGAGGGCAGTTCTAAAGGAATTCACGAGGATGCGGTTGTTTTTGAGCCGGAGCAGTTGCACGCAAAAGTAGCCGATCTTCTAACAATTTACCCAGCAGGTGTTCTTGTCGAAGAACTGGTACCGGGAAGGGACGTATCGGTTTGTTTTTTGGAGGGAGCACATCATGAGGGCCTTCTGCCACCCGTGTGGTATCAAGGTCAGCAATTTGAGGCTGAGGGCTTTGCCCACGTACTCAACTACACAAAAAAAATGCGTGTTGAGTTACCCCCTGAGGTTGCCCAACTACCGGCTGGTGTGATGTCGGAGCTACGCAGTTATGCCAAGACATTGATCGGCGTGTTGCGGCTCAGAGGATTTGCTCGTTTGGAGTTCCGACTCACCCCAAGCGGTTCTTGGGTGTTGATCGAGGTGGATGCTCTTCCCAGCCTGGACACCCAGTCGGACTTTCTTGTGGCGGCAATTGCCGGTGGTTATCCCGATTTGCAGTCGGTGGTCGCAAAAATCGTATCGTCTGCGTGTGCAAGATTTGGAATTTCGTCTCATGGAGTTCGAAATCGTACCAAGTCGGCCCCACTAAAAGTGGGATTGACCTTTAACTTAAAGCGAAAAAAAGCCAAGAGTTCCGCTGACGACGATAGCCAAGCCGAATACGACAGCCGCGAGACGATCAACGCCATCAAAAATGCCATTTTGTCATTTGGACATCAAGTGGTGGAACTGGAAGCAACCGTCGAGTTGCCGACGATTTTGCCGGTGGCAAATGTAGATCTGGTGTTTAACATCGCCGAAGGGGTTCGCGGTAGAAACCGGGAAAGCCAGGTTCCGGCGTTATTGGAATTGTACGACATCCCGTACGTGGGCTCCGATGCCGCGGCTCTGTCGATTACCCTGGACAAAGCCCTCGCGAAAAAAGTCGTATCACAGGCC
This sequence comes from Myxococcales bacterium, assembly GCA_013360285.1. Lineage (GTDB taxonomy): Bacteria > Myxococcota_A > UBA9042 > JABWCM01 > JABWCM01 > JABWCM01. The sequence goes on along the minus strand of JABWCM010000071.1, from coordinate 14,936 downwards.
GGGGTTTCGGTTGCGCGATATTTTGTGATGACTACCGGCAATGAGAAAGTCCCCAAGGACTTTCAATTTCCTGCCATTGTTAAGCCAGTTGCGGAAGGCAGCTCCAAAGGCGTAACGGGTACCAGTGTTGTGCCCGACGAAGGGGCGCTACGACAGTTGGCCAAAGAAATTGTGGGCCGCTATAAACAAGGAGCATTGGTGGAGGAATTCTTGGTAGGACGCGAATTTACGGTTGGTTTGCTCGGTGAAGTGCGACCCAAAGTTCTGCCGCCAATGGAAATTGTGTTTCTTGACCAGAATAAGCCGTTTCCCGTGTATACATTTGAACATAAGTTGGCGTTTAGCAACGAAATTCGTTATGACACTCCCGCGGTGCTTGATGCACCCTTGCATAAGGAAATCGAAAGGGTAGCGAAGATATGTTTCCACGCATTAGGCTGCCGCGATGTGGCCCGCATTGATTTTCGAATGGATGCGACTGGACGGGTCAACTTTATCGAATGTAATCCCCTACCTGGGTTGACCCCGGAGTGGTCTGACCTGTGCCTTATCGCCAAAAGTGCCGGAATGGACTATCGCACGCTGATAGCGGAAATCATGGCGCCGGCAGTGCGTCGTTTTCGTGAAAAACAACGCGATGGACGAAGCGCGGGCCTCTGAGAGGGTCTTCGGAAGTCCAGGAATTGGCCACTACTTGCCGCCTCTCCGAACTCCAAACCTGCGGCATATACTGGATATTTCCTCAGTCGGGTCCCGGCCAATTCAACGTTAAATTAGTTCGCTCAGGGTCGTTTTCTTATTTCCCCTGACCCGCTCGGAAAACTTCGTGCTGCTGGACCAGTGTGGTACTTCTGCGGAGTAGTTTGGATCTACTCGGAAGTAGTTTGGATCTACTCGGAAGTAGTTTGGATCTACTCGGAAGTAGTTTGGATCTTCTCGGAAGTAGTTTGGATCTACTCGGAAGTAGTTTGGATCCGGAAGTAGTTTGGATCTTCTCGGAAGTAGTTTGGATCTACTCGGAAGTAGTTTGGATCTACTCGGAAGTAGTTTGGATCTTCTCGGAAGTAGTTTGGACCCTCGTGTTGGCGATTTTTTCCGACAAACCGTGTACCGGAGCACTTCGCTAATAAAAATCAATGGTTCGATATGTCGGTCCGGGCCAATGAGAAGAATGAGCGGTTGATACGCTGCTGCCGTCTGGGGTGTTTACTCGCACGTGAAGTTGTTTTCAACCAAGTTGTGTTGCTTGAGTGCATCTACGATTTTGCTCTGTAGTTGCAATAGATTAAACTCCGTTGCGATGTAGATGACTTTTCCGTCGGGTCCCACCAGGACATCGAAGGGATAGGGGGAGATATTGGCTAATTTTGTGAATTCCGCCCGCGTTTCCTCAATGTCCTGCAGTACGTCGAACGTGATTTGGGTTTGTTCCAAGAATACGGAAACGTTGGCGTCGTTGGGTTTGGCGTTAACGGCGAATACTTGGAACGGAAGGCACCCGTATTTTTGGTGAATCTGCTGCTCGATATCTGGAAACTCCAGATTACAGACGGGTCAGAAAGTGGCAAAATACGCCAACAACGTCACCTTTCCTTGCCACAAATCTTTGGCCAGCAGCGGTTCTCCTGTTGCAAAATCCTGAAATGTTGCGGTTGGAAACATATCTCCGACACCGACACCGGGAAGGTTGGCGGAAATCCAAATCGATGCCTCCTGTTCGTCCGGATCGGTTGTCACAAACGAAATTTGGGTGTCCAGCTTGGTCGGGGTTGGGCCGACGGTCACTTCGAACACATCTACACTGGTTGGCGGAATGACCAGACTTTGTGGTTTTACGGTCGCCCATGCTGGTAAGTTAGTGGGTTTGATAGTCAACGGTAAATAACCATCATTGTACACTACCAGTGCCTGGGTATCGGCTTTGGTCGTGAGGGCGCCAAAATCCAAAACGGGCGCCATAAAACGCACTTCAGGAGCCACTGCACCGGGAATGAACGAAAAAGTCTGCAACCCGGTCCACTCGCCACCAAACACCGTGTTCCCAACAACATCTACGGCCAAAAACCGCGGAATATCCTTTGTAGTGGCGCCTGTTTCCGATGCCACGACCAACGGTTTATCGGCGTCGCGTACGTCGACAGATAACAGGTCGTTCCAGTTGGCGATGTGTACGATGCCTTCCGCGCTTGCAAGAGATGTCGCCGAGCCATAGGTCTCCACAAACGACCTCAATACAGGTGCTGCGGGGTTGGTGACGTCCAGGATCGCAATGCCTGCTGTACCCAACGACACCACAAGCGTTTGTTCGGTGACTGTCAGGTCTTTGGCGATACCGGGGAGTTCAACGGTAGTGGTGATTTGGGGTTGTTTTACATCGGAGATATCCACCACCTTCAAACCGCCCGCGGCGTCGGCTATGTAGGCCCAGGAACCGTTTATTAAAACGTTCCATGCATTTTCAAACCCCAGCGTCGTGGTTACGTGGGATAATTTTCCCTCCGGGCCAATCTCGTATACGCGTAATCCGCCGTCGTGGGCCGCGACAAACAGGTGATTGTTGGCCACCGCGAGCCCCTCATACACGACGCCGGGCTCCAAGACTTCATCCAGGTCCGTCACGGTGAATACACTTGGTGCTGTCGCGGGTTTGTCAGGAATAAGAAGGGTTCTCAGAAACGGTGTAGCGCCGAGTTCGTCGCCGTGATGGGTTACCGCAACAACACGCATGGGTTGGCCTTGTGTGTCGAGAACATCACTAAGCACGACGACATGTTGGCAGCGTGGCAATGTCATTTCGGGGCCGGTGGAGCCACCAAAGGCCCCTTTCACCCAGTAAACAGACGGTTGAGCGAGATCGGAAACGTCGACAGGCAACATCCCTCTGGTGCCGGTGCACATAAACACCGTCTGTGAGTCGGGATCGGCTGCAACATCGACGATTTCGACAAACCAGTCTCCGTCGTAGGTACCGAGATATTGTAGTGGGTCAACCGGTGGAACTTCATCACCGCAAGAGGGTGGGCACAACACCGGATCCGGTTCAACGGAGTCTATGTCGTCGGGTTCTGAAATGCCCTCGGTGATGTCTGGTTTTTCACGTGGGTCCGGCGCAGAGGTTTCTTCGTCGTGGCCGGCGTCAATGGCGACGGTATCGCCGTCATTGTTGTCGGTGGTGTGCGATTCGTCGATGAGCGAGTTGTTTTCGCCGTTGTTGGAATCGGAAGCCGCATCGGAAGAAAACCCGATGTCAACAGTCGGTGCCGCTGGTTGTGACGGCTGCAAGGAACCGTCATCGTCTGCTGGTCCACCGCAGGAAGCGGTGACCAGACAGCATAGGGCCATGATTGCCCATGGGCTGAGATGAGAGCGCATTGAATACTCCTTTGATTGCGCAAACCAGGTGGGATACGAAACAGAGATGAGATTGCGAAATAGGATGGTCGGTCATGATGACTCCCCAAGAACAGACACGGTTAAGTTTAGAAGGCAACACCCTGGTGTCGAGTCTTTTTTCGGGACCTTGGTTTTGCTTTGAAACCGAAAGAGGCCATTTTTGAATAATATCACAGGGCTGGCAGGATATTGAACCAGCCAGGATCGTTCACAAGCTGGAGGGTATGAGCGCCGAGTTGCGAGTATTTTCGGGTTATGACGAAAATCTGGGGTAGTGTACCGCCGAATGGGTGGATACCTCACGATTTACGTTTCCGACGACGTCTTGAGTCACCGCTGTGTCGGGGCTACACTCCCGCGGGGACGTGATAAATTTGCAGAACGCTGAGGAGAAGACAATGTACACCGCCACCTGGTCGACACCGCGACCTATCAATGACACCGTTCGTGTATATGCGCCAGGATCGCCGGAAAGAGCGTCACTGAAAGCCGCGTTGACGAAAATGGCGACTGAACGTCCGGAGATCGGGGTCATCATTGGAGGAAAGGAGTACTTTCCTGGAAATGTGGGCACTGTGCTGGCCCCATTTAATCGCCGCCACGCGTTGGCGTTGTTTCATCGGGCCGGAGAGGAGGAAGTGAAATCGGCAATTGACTCGGCGATGAAAGCGCGCCGACACTGGGCATCTCTGCCATGGGATGCCCGTGCGGCAGTGTTTTTGCGGGCTGCGGAACTTGCAGCGGGGCCGTTTCGGGACCTCTTGAATGCGTCGACCATGTTGGGCCAAGGAAAGACGGTGATGCAGGCGGAGATCGACGCCGCGTGTGAACTTGTTGATTTTTTTCGGTTCAACGCCTACTACGCTCGGCGTTTAATGGATGAACAACCCGCTAGTCCTCCCGGTGTATGGAACCGTATGGAACAGCGGCCGCTGGAGGGGTTTGTCTTTGCGGTTGCACCCTTTAACTTCACATCGATCGCAGCAAACTTACCGACTGCTCCGGTGATTTGTGGAAATGTGGCTCTGTTCAAACCCGCAGAAACTGCGACGTTATCGGGATATGTGATCATGAAGGTGTTGGAGGCTGCGGGTCTGCCGCCGGGAGTGATCCAGTTTTTGCCGGGACATGGGAGTTCGATTGCCGATGTCGTCTTACGTCACCCTGACCTGGGAGGTGTCCACTTTACGGGTAGCACAACTACATTCCGGGAGATTTGGAGCCGAGTTGGTCAATTTATTTCAAGTTATCGTTCGTATCCGCGTATTGTCGGTGAAACTGGCGGAAAAGGCTTCGTGGTTGTGCACCCAACTGCCGATGTAGCAGAAGTCGCGGTTGCGCTGGTTCGGGGCGCGTTCGAGTACCAAGGCCAAAAATGCAGTGCCGCCAGTCGCGCTTACGTGCCGCAAAGCCTCTACAATCAACTGGCGGCGGCGATGGAGAACGAACTTTCCCAACTCACAATGGGGGATGTGCTGGATTTTCGTCATTTTTTGTCGGCGGTGATCGATGCGCGCGCGTATTCCAGAATCAAAGGGTTTGTCGATAGAGCGCGGGAGAACCCGAAATGTAAGATCATTTTTGGGGGCAATTGCAGTGATGAAATCGGTTATTTTATTGAACCGACGGTTATCTTAACGCAGGATCCCAAGTCGGAAACAATGGTCGAAGAAATATTTGGCCCCGTGTTGACCGTGTTTGTGTATGCGGATTCTGATTGGGAAAACGTGCTTGAACTCGTCGATCAAAGTACTTCTTATGCGCTTACCGGTTCGGTTTTTGCGAGGGACAGAAGGATCATTGTGGAAGCGACAACAAAACTTGCCGCCGCGGCCGGGAACTTTTATATCAATGACAAACCGACCGGGGCGGTCGTAGGTCAACAACCATTTGGTGGAGCGCGTGCAAGCGGCACCAACGATAAGGCGGGAAGCCCTTTGAATCTGATGCGATGGGTGAGTCCACGCACGATCAAAGAGACCTTTGTACCACCGCGTCAAGCGGGATATCCGGTGATGGGTGAAAAATAGGTTCAATCGCAGTTCGGAGGAGAGTATGCGGCTTTATTATGTTGCGCCCCTGGCGCTTACAATGTTGTTATTGGCGTGTGGAGATGACTCAAACGGAGGTGGGTCGCAGACGGGCCAGGACACGGTGCAGGATACGGGCGGTGTACCGGATGTGCAGGTCACAAATGATGTTGGTGTGTCGGATGACACCGGTGGAATTCTCGATGTAGGTGGTAGTGACCTCGGCGGGTCTGACGATACGGGATCGGTACCGGATGGAGGGGATTCAGGGGGAGGCACTGACATTCAACAGCCCCCAATCACGGGCCCACAGCCATTGGGAGGTCCATGTGGACCGTCGGCAACTTGCTGGGTCGAGACGATCGATGAAGAAGGCAACGTAGTCGAAAATCCCGACTGGCCGAGCTGTTTGGGTGAACAATGTTTGTCCGGTGTTTGTACCATGCCGGTATGTACCAAGTCATGCGAGACCGATGAACAATGCACAGGAGCGTTCAATGGGCCAATGGGTACCGAATTTCGGTGCGCCGTGACCAGTAAGACGTTGTCCGGTAAAGAAATCAAACGTTGTGTCCCCGGAACGGCCCTCAATACCTGTTCGTCTGATGACGATTGTGCGTTCGGAGAGTCCTGTCAGTTCCAGTTCCTGAACAACACATGGGGCTATGTATGTATGACGTCTGTGAAAAATGGTAAATTACCAGGTCAGTCATGTAACTTAGACCCAGCCGCGGGTGAGGTTACGTTTTGCGCCAACCGGCAATGTTACAATTTTGGTTGTGCCGCAGCGTGTAATCCCAACGTGAACCAACCGTGTGGCACAGATCCTTACCTCGAATGCCAACCCGTGCAGTTGTCGGATGACCCGGTGACCTTTGACACATGTTTTCCAAAACAATGTGGCACGAATGCCGACTGCGCGGAGTTTGCGGACACGATTTGTCGGGTTTTTGTGGCCGATGAGGTATCCATAAAAGAAAAGGAAAAATACTGGGCCAACATGTGCTGGAAAGCGGATTCCGAAGCGGCCAAACCAGGAGAGATGTGTGAACCCGGAACAGAAGAGCCGGAACTGATGTGTGTTAATCCGGCACTGTGTTTTGATGATACCTGTACCACCTTATGTAAATCGGACATTGATTGCGCAGACGGTGCATTTGCGTGTGGCGTGGTAGAATTTAACGTCGATGGGTACAACTTTGAATTTCCGTTGGATGTTTGTTTGCCGTTCGAAGGCAGTCAAACCGCGTGCGAAAAGGACTCGCAATGCTCTAACGGAGAGATTTGTAGGGTTTTTGTGGTGTCCAGCGACTCCCCGTTTGAATACAATCCCTCCCATCGATGTGGTGCTGCGCCATCAGGAACCGGCAAAGTGGGAGAACCGTGTAATGCCGACAATCCGTGCCAGGGAGAATTTTGCCTTGGTGGCAGCGAAGAGGAAAATGGCACGTGTTCGGCACTGTGTGTACAGCAATCGGATTGTCCCGCAGGCAAGAATGCTGACGGTGTTGCTCTGAATGGGTATTGTCAGGCCCTTCGATATGCCAGCGTTGGAACCGAGACCCTGGTGGACGATTTGTTCTTGCCGTTGTGTGTATACGATACCGGAAGTGCTGCGGCCTGCACCAAAAATGGGGATTGTAACGGCGGTGAAGTGTGTCAGCCGACTTTTGTGCAGTCCGTGCCAACGGAAGTGGCCCAGGTTTCTTGGCTGTGTTTGTCGGAAAACGAAGACGGAACCATTGATTTGGGTGGGGCGTGTGCAAGTGGTAACGATTGCAAATCGGGTCTTTGTGCACTGAACGAAGCGGGTACACAAGGTTATTGCACTCTTTATTGTCCGTCTGGGCAGGCGGACGAGTGTCCCAACAACGGAGAAGGGTATTCCTGTGTAGACTGGACGTTGTTGGAGCGACCGACCGTGGAAACGTCTGTTGTTGTGAAACGTTGCGAGAAAAACTAACCTGACCCTCTCTCACCCGCAAGCGTGTGAAAAACCCGGGCACCACCCCCCACTTCTCTCGGAACCTGGTCCGCGATTTTGTGATCCCTTTCCAAAAACTTTCGCCCTACGGCGACGTCTCTAAGAGGGTGTTTGGGAAAAAAATAAAATAACGGCGAGCGAGACAGTGGCCGTAGCGAGGCGGGCCTGCCGACTGAGGCCCGCCGGAGGCGTACCCGAAGGTACGCTGAGGATGGGCCGACCGAGACAGGACCGACGGAGTAGGCCAGTGGCTCGCGTAACGTAATTTTTACCAAAATACGCTCTACGCGCGGTTATTCGAATGGTCGTGCGTTTTTCGACGGTGTAAGTAGGAATGAATGACCTTGTTTGGGTGTCGATGGACACGCGGTTTTCGTCTTGTAGTAACATAAGTTGGCGGCAAACAAAGGAATCACGATGAACATGCGGAACTTGATTCTGTTGACGGCTTTCACTTTGGCGTTGGTGTGTGGCGGGACCACGGGATTTGTTGGTGCCCAGACTCAGCCTCCCGATGTACGTCTGCCGCTGGACAGATACGATGTGTTGATGAAACAAGCCCAAAGCAAGTTGGGCGCAGTCGTTGCATGGAGCCCGGCCGAAGTTACGGCGACGTTGTTGGACGAAGGGCAGGTGGTGGAAGTTCGTCTGGTGGCCTCGTTTCAGGCCTACTCTGATGGACTGGTTCCCTTGTTGCCGGCGGAAGTGGCACTGAAACAATCGTTGGTGGGCTCCAATGCCGCTTCGTTGGTTCGACATTCCGGGATGCTGGCCCTTTCTGTTTCCCAAGACCAGACTTCGGATGTGGACATTCGGTATCAGGTTCCGGTATCGCATTCGCCGCGAGGAAACACCGTTATCTTACCGATGCTGCCCACGCCGGGGGCGGAACTGACGGTTTCCATAGATGATGGCACCGCCGAGATCTGGCCCGCTGCTTCCATATCGATGTCGGGGACGGTTGCGCGGGCTTCGGTACCGTCAACCAGCGCGGTCGCTGTGCGGTGGGGAATCGGTGACGGCGATGCTCGAGTGCGGCGTTTGGATTATAAGTTGTCCGTTGATACCACAAGTGAAGGGGTAGATGTGGCGGCGACGTTTGAAGTGGACGTCGTGGGTCAAGATGCAATGGTGAGGCTTGCCAAGGATTCGGTTCCGCTCGTGGAGGTAGACGAAAAGGGTAAACCCCTGTCGGTCATGGTGCAGGATGGGTGGCATCACGTTCTGGTTACCGGTCCCGGGCGCCATGTCGTCACTGCGACGTTGCGGCCGGCGGTAGACCGAAGCCAGGGTCAACCTCGGTTGGAGTTATTTGGCGGGGTATCGCCGATAACTCGGGTGGAGTTGACTGTTGGCGGTGTACGAACGGTGCACTTTACGCCTCCTGTACCGGTATCCACGGAAACCCAGGGAGAGGGGGACCAGGCAACAACCCGTTCTGTGGCCTTTTTGCCGCCGTCGGAGTTGGTTTTTGTGCAATGGACCGAGTCACAAGCCCCTCCCGAGGAAATGGTGCGGTTCAACACCGAGACGTTTCAGTTTGTGGCGCTGCAAGAAGGTGTAGTGAGAGCGAAAACGGAGATCCGCTACGAAGTGATTCGGGGCAAAGTAAGGGAGTTGGTCGTGCAAGTCCCCGAAGATGTGGTGCTTTATCGGGTTGCCGGTGATTCGATCGAGGACTGGCGCACCTTTGCGGCAACCGCCGAGACACCTCGGCACGTCAAAATAACGCTGGGCAAAGAGATAGAGGGGCAATACGGACTAAGCCTGGAACTGGAAGCTGTGGTGCCCAAAGCCGAAGGCACGGAACTGGTTGTGCCCACATTACGACCCCTGGAGAGTTTTCGTGAAACTGGAGTTATTGCACTTTTTGACGGGGATAAGGTGGGTTTCGCTCCGGCGGAACAAACACAATTTACCAAAGTAGGGCAGGATGCGATTCCATCGGACTTGCGGCAGACACTTACCGAGACGGTGGGCCAGGCATATAAACATATCGGTCCGCCTGGTGAGTTAAGAGTTAAGATAACAACCGCGAAACCTAAAGATGTTCGGTATGATGCACGGATTCTGTCACTTTATTCCGCAAAGGAGGGGGTTTTGGGACTGAACGTTTCCGCGGTTGTGGAAATCAAATCCGGTCGTACCGACGAACTTGTGTTTTCGTTGCCCGACAACGTGACCGTGTTGGATCTCAGTGCACCCAATTTGAACAAAGCGGAGGCAGCCAAGGACATGGACGTAGGCGAGGGACGAAAGGGCCACGTCGTCCGATTCACCCAAGCGCTTGAAGGGACGGTGCAGATCGATTTGGAAGTGGAATCGTTGTTGCCGAAACAGTTGGGAGTGGTTCGCTTACCTGACGTTCATCTCCTGGGTGCAGAAGTCGAAGAGGGTAGCCTCGGAATTGTTGCCGACACGGGCATAGAGGTTCAGCAGGGTGGTCTGAACGATTTGAGACGTGTCGATGTGGCGGAGCTACCCAATGCGATTCGTTTGCGCAGTCCGAAGGAGCCGGTGCTGGGTTACCAATACACTCACCCATCTTGGCAATTGGACCTCACGATAAAACGCCATGAAACTGTGGAAACACTAAAAGCCGTTGCGGCTCCGGTGTGGTTTGAGTCGATCATTCTGGAAGACGGTCACATCATCACCCAAGCGGTGTTTGACGTGAGCAACGAAGACCGCCAGTTTCTTCGCCTGAGTTTACCGGACGAAAACAAAGTGTGGTCCGTTACTGCCGATGGTGTTGGAGTGAAAGCCGTGACCGACGAAACAGGTGCGTTGGCTGTTCCGTTAACCAAAGGCGCAAAGAGTCGGGTAGAGGTGGTTTTTGAGCAACGAATAGCTGAATTGGGAACGGTCGGAACGGTGGAACTAACAGCACCAAAAGCCGACATTCTGCTGACCGACATCCAATGGATGGTTGTGACCCCTTCGTCACTGGCACTGTTGGGGGTTGTGACCAAGCTGAAAGCGTCAGAGCCTTATTCTTTCTCCATGGACCGCAGCCGCGCTTCCCAGGGTGGAGTTACGATTCCGCGCCCTGGCCAAGTGGCGGAGTCGGTATATCTGTCGACGGTCGTGGATCCAACGGAGAATGCGCCGGTGATTCGTTTTCGATACGTGAAAGCGCCGGGCCAAGTATTGTTGGTATTGTTTGGCGTGTGGATGGCACTGTTGGCGGGGGTGTTTACACGCAAAAATCTGTGGGTTTTCAAGCTGGTTGGGGGAGTTATTGCGGTGGTGTTGGCGGCCGGGTTGTTTTCCACAGGAAAAGGAGAGGGGGCGCTTGGTATCACAGCTCTTGCGGTTGCGGTGGTTGTTGGGCTGCGGATCTGGCGATGGACCAAAGGTTGGAGGACACCATGATACAACGGTTGTTGGTGTTTTGGATCTTAGGTTTTGCCTTGGCAGCTTCACCTGGGTGTATGAAGGCAGACGAAGCGCCTCCAATGACAGCGAGGCCGACCGCTGGGGCCGAGAATACAGCGAGCCCGGCTTTGCAGGATGGTGCAAAGCCTGCCACGGAGCCGACGGAGTTGTCGTCGAAGGTGTTTCCGGCCGCGCCGGAGGAGCAAGGTATAACGCCGGAGGCTGCGTACATCGGCGGTGCACCGGTGCAAGTTGGGGGCGAGGGCGGCGAATCGGCTGCTGCGAATCAAAAACCCACCGACTTCAAGCCGCTCGCCGGAAAAGAGCCCGCGCCGTCGGTTCGCCACAACGAGTTTGCTGATCATGGTTGGGTAGATTCGCAGGTTGCAGGGAAAAAGAAAGAGAAAGATGGTTTGTCGGGAGAAACTCTGGAGCGTCGCCCACAGGCGCAAGGAGCGGCGGCCGGGTCTGTAGAGGCCTTGGGCGACGGGTTGGTTCAAAACCAACCGATTATGGAAAACGCTTTTGAGTCCAGTATCGTAAAGCCCATTATTGACAACGACAAGCGGGTCGAAGTTGCTAAGATAGCTGACAGGAACGGTACGATAACAACTCGATCTGAGCCACAGCGAGACGACAACGATGATGACGAAGTCAAACTTGATATTCCCGAGTCCGACGTCATCGAAGAGGAGGTGCTTGAAGAAGAAGAGGCCGAAGAAAGGTTGGTGGATCGCAAAGGGGAAAAGTTGAACCTGCAGAATGGGCGGAGGCAAAACGCTGCGAAGCCCGTTCGAAGCCTTGATTCCCTAGGGCCGATCCATGATCCGACGGGCGGTTCCGGCGATGATGACCAACGGCCAGAACAATTTTTGCCCCCCATGTTCTACTTTGACAATACCTATTTGGGTGGCAACGCCGCGTACGCTGAGAGAATGCGAAGAATTTGGGGAAAAAACCCCGATCTTGCGGGTGCAGTTGAGTCATTACTTGCATTCCCACAGCAATTCGATGTTCCGGTTGATGCGGGTATGGCGTTGGTTGCGGATTTGGATCGTACACATTTTGAACGGCCTGGGCGAGTTTATTTACAGGTGGGACTGCGGGGGAGTGACCGTTACGGATGGCGTCGACCCCCGTTGGATGTTGGTTTGATTTTGGCGTTGGGGCCAGAAATGGAGCACACCGCCGTTGATGTGGTGCAGACGTTATTGAGAAAACTCGGCACGCAAGATCGTGTGTCTATTGTGGAAATTTCCGAGACCCCGGTGTTGGTGGCTGATTTGGACCGCATTAAAAAAGTGCGTTCTCGGCTTTCTTGGGGCTGGAAACCGTCGGGCACTCTTCCAGATTCAAACGGGGTGGTCAAAGGGATGCAACTCGCGGCGGAGTCATTACGCCAAGGAAACGAATTGGACTCGGTCGTGGTGGGTTCGAAGGTGTTGTTGCTTGTCACGGGATCCGTCGACCCGTCGGTAGCACTAGCCGCGGCCTCTCAGTCCCATGCGTTGACCGTGGAGGGGTTCGTGACGTCCGTGATCGAAGTCAGTCCCACCCACGAAGGGGAATTATGGCAAGTTGCCGACGCTGGTCATGGAGGTTACCACAGAGCCGAATCGGATGGACTGGAGGCCGCTCTCGACGCGGAGTTGTCGATGTTGTCCCAGGTCGTTGCAAGATTGTTACGTCTGAACATTCGCCTTTCGAAGTCGGTTCATTGTATTCGTGTACTGGGTGCAAAAGTATTGACGTTACAGCAGGTTGCCGAAGTGAAGTCCCGAGAAGAAGCAACCGATCGGCAATTGAGCAAAACAATGGGAATCGCCGCCGACCGAGGACAAGATGATGATGGGGCGCAGACCGTCATTCCGTATTTTCTTGGCGGGGACAGCCATGTGGTTGTGTTGGAATTGTGGGTAGACGAGCCGGGGCCGATAGCCGACATCACCTTAAGATACAAAGATATGGTTCATCTGAGAAATGGAACTGCGAAAACAAGTGTCACTCTGCGAAACCATAAACGACAAGAAACCCCTCGTGAGTTTGCGGTGAGAGCCAATCTTGAAGGACTCCGTTTCGCCGAGTCGTTGGCGGCAACCGCCGCCCGTCTCCAGTCCGGCGATGGCTGGGCCGATGGCGAATTTGCTGCGTGGAAAGGTTCTGGTTTTTTGACCGACCGTGATCTTGCGGCGGTGAAACAACTTGAGCGGTTGGCGCCTACCCTGACGCGAGATATTGCGGTTGACGCACTGCAGTTGGGATCCGCCAGAAAACTCGGACAGTCGTTTCGTGATTGATTTCCGTCGGCCAGAGGGTTTTCCAGAATGTGCTCTCCGATTAAAAAAATCACCGACGTGGAGCATTAGATCGATCGACATACGAGGCTGGTTCGTATAATAAACGCTGAAATGAAGTTACTTCGAGGTTGGAGGTCGAGATTGAAGTTTCATCATGGGTTGTCTGTTGTGTTATGTACACTCGGCATCTTCTGTACAGATGCGCAGGAGAGCAAACGGGCTACCGTGCCGATTTTTGTTGACCAATCTCCTCTGCAACCGGCGGTAACCAATCTTGGATACACCGTTCAACTGGATTCCGCGCGGATGGTGGTCCGAAACGTTCAGTTTACTATTGGGGGTGAGACCCATGTGGCTCACTTTGATGGTACTGGTAGTAAGTTTGTTAGTTCAACATTTGCGTATCTTAAAGGGATTTTTGGCGTTGCTCTTGCCCAGGCTCATCCCGGACACTACCAGGGTGGTGAGATTACCGGCGAAATGCCGGGCCGATTTTTGTTGAATTGGTTTTCGGCCGCATCCGCGGAATTGGGAAGCGCGACGTTATTGGAGGGGAAGTATTTGGCAGCTAACTTTACTTTGGATTACGGGGAAATGGCAGATGGGCTCGATGGCGAAGATCCCCTCGTTGGGGCCACGGCGGTCTTAACCGGAACCGCGACAAAAGACGGAGCCACCACTCCTTTCGTTGTGATCGTGGTTGCTCCGGAAAATCGAGCTGTTGTGGGTGTTCCATGTGAGGTAACGGTTGCCGACGATGTGGCCCAGCAACTGAAGTTGGGTTTTTCGTTGGCCGATCCCTTGGAAAACGACACGTTGTTCGACGACGTGGACTTTGGTGCGATGTGGATCGACAAAACGGCGCCGCTTCGTTTGGCGGACGATGTTGTTGATCAAACGGCGAAAGAAGCTTTTTTTGCGGTGCGGAACGCGCTGCTTTCCCACGATCACTTTTTTTTCCAAGAAGAATCGTTTTAGTTGTGACCCGTGTTTTGAGGACAACGATGGTGAAACAAGTATTTCTGGTGGCGGCTTTGTTGGTTGGTTTGATGGGTTGTGAAAGTGAAGAGAACACCCAATCAGGTCCTTTGCGGATGAGTATTTATGGCGAAGATTTTATCGAAGTGGGGATTCCTGCAGAAGAAATGTCCGACGGCTGGGCGGTTACTTTTGACAAGTTTGAAGTAACTTTGGCCGAAGCCAAAATCGCCGGTTTGGTCAAAGACGGGCCACTCACTTTTGATTTGGCAGAGGCATCCAATGGAGAAGGACAGGATGTTTTATCGGGCGTGGTTGTGGCTCGCGAACACAACGACGCCGAATACACGATTATCAAAGTCTACACCGAAGGTAGTGCAACAAAAGACAACGTAACAAAGACCTTTCAGTGGACCTTCGACCTGTTTTTTCACTATTCGGAATGCGAAACCGGTGTCCATGTTGTGCCGGAAACAGAAAGTACCTTTCAGATCACCATCCACGGTGACCACTTGTTTTACGACAGCCTGGTGTCTGAAGAACCCTCGTTGGTATTTCAACCGTTTGCCGATGCTGACACGGACGCTGACAACACCATCACTCAGGAAGAGTTGGAGGCAGCCGGAATCGGCGGGCTTGATCCTGGAAATGCGGATCCACAAAACCTCTGGGATTGGTTAAACCTGCAAGTGCCGACCGTGGGTCATGCCAACGGCGAAAGCCACTGTTTGGCACACGATCACAGCGGGAATTCCAAAGCCGAATAATGCATATCAGAGAGTTTGTGAAAAAATATGGGGACGGACTTGGACGCGAGGATTTTGGCCCCGATGCCCGGAAGAAAACCGAGTAATATCGGGAATATTGCGCAGGTTT
>JABWCM010000351.1 GCA_013360285.1 Myxococcales bacterium | reverse complement strand
ATAACAACATCGCCGCCGCCAGCGCGGCGCTCAAACGGTGGGACGATGCCATCGCCGCTGCACAAAAAGCGTTGTGGCACAAACCTGAATTTCCGCTTGCAAAAGGAAATCTCGAGTGGGCCTGGCGGGAAAAACACGCTGCAAAGCAGTAACTTAGCCGTTGATATGCGGCGGCAAACGCCCTGGTTTGGCTCGATTTTGTTGGGACAACGGACGGGTTGGAACATTTCGGACATCGTATTCAACAGCCGCCAGCAGCAATTGAAAACCGAGGATAAACGGCATTGCCGCCAACATAACCGTTCCGGCTGATGCGAAACGACCGTTCAACGACCCTGCCAGCCAATGATACCCCCCAAAGAGTACGCCCCAGCACATCAGCAGTGTTCCGAATACCAGCTCAATGGAGCAAACGTTAAAATCACGCAGAAAATAGTTATAAAATATCCGCTTCAGGAATCGAACGAGGTACTTTCCAGGAAACTCCATGCTGATACGGGAAAGCCGCATATTGCTGCGTTCCAAACCGTAGACGGCTTTCATGGGAATTTCAACAACCACCGCGCGTAACGTATTGAGCCGAAACAACATATCGCTTTCAAAAAAATAACCTCGGTCGAGTTTATCCAACGGAATGGCCGCGAGTACACTTTTCGTAATCGCGGTATAGCCGTTTGCCGGGTCCATCAGATTCCAATATCCACCCGCAACTTTGTTGACAAACGAAACCACGGAATTTCCAAATACCCGCATTTTGGGCATGGATTCGAGCGTTTCCAATTCAAAAAATCGATTGCCTTTGGTGTAATCGGCCTCCCCTTCTGCAAGAGGAGCGACAAACGCGCCAATAAGCGCCGGGTCCATCTGACCATCACCGTCGACTTTGACCACGATATCGATGTCGGCGGCCAATGCGGCACGATAACCGGTGATCATCGCACCGCCGACGCCCTGATTTGTTTCGTGAAAAATCACCTGCACTCGCGGATCCGTCACCGTTTGTGCCACGAGTTGTCCGGACTGTTCCGGGCACCCATCGTCGACAACAAAAACGACGGCCACTTCGGGACCGATACGCGACAGCAAATCTAAAATATGGTTACGAACCTTGTAACACGGAACTACGACGGCGATTTTCAAGGGTGGTCTCCTACTTATTCACACGTGCGACGTGTTGATCAATACGACTGTTATAACCCCATGACACGCCGATGCAACTGAGTTCCATAACGTTGTGTCAACAACATCAGTAAACGCGCATTGGCGCCCAAATCCTGGTATCATCATTCGTGTGTTGTTGGTCTTGAACCAAGGATGGCTGTGGCGTGAAAAACAAAATAAGCACACACCGGAAGAGGCTCGGGAATCCGCTCCTGAGTACCATCGTGGTGCTAAGTTTAGCAGGTTGCGGAAACGACGACACGAATTGTGAAGGTCCTTCGTGTGGAATCGACACAGCCCAGGGTTTTTCGGAAGCCGGCACGTTGGTCCCGATCGACACCGGTTTCGGTTCCGACTTGGTGGACTCGATCCAGCAAGACCTTCAGTCCGACGGTCTGTCCAAAACCGACATGCCGTGGTTTTCCGATGTGGATACGTGTTCTCCAGCGACCGATGGTTGTTGTGATTTGACGTTATGGGAGCGGGAATGGGATCCGGATTGCCGAAAAGCAGCCGTTGTTCTGGATTCTTTGGCCATTGAAGCGGCCACTCCGGCATTGGACACCCAAAACGAAACCATTCATTTGGTGTTTCGGCGTGCCATGCCTACTCTCACGGTTTATCAACGCCGCCATGCCGAAAATGGATTGCTTGGTTACGAACAGCCGCTGGGCGACGGAATACCCTTGTGCCCGGTGCTTTTGCCGAACGGCGATGTATTGGTATTGACGCGGACTCAGTTGTTGCGTATCGGAGCGACGGAGCAGACAGCGAACGACGTGGCCACGCTACCGGCCGAGCCCACCGGGTGTCCAGCATGGGTGTCCGACACATTGGTCGTACCTATTGCTGGAGGACTGACCGCCATTGATACGTCGACGGGTGTGCTCAAATGGACGTGGGCGGCTCCAGAAGGCGAGGATGTTTCTGCGCCGGCGGCGGCGAACTCACAGGAAAACGGTGTTGTGGTTGCGACATCGGCAGGACATTTGTGGTGGATCCATCTAACCACCGGAGACGCAACCAAGAGCAAACCAGGCACCTTGTCGTTGTCGGTCGGCAACCCCGTTCCTGCCGGTGACGGTATCTGGATCGTGGCCGGATTGGGAATCAAAGCCGAACCCTGGATTGGCAGGTGGGCGTGGTCAAACGGAAGTTGGTCGGAACCTTTGGATGAACCACTTGTGGGCCAGCCCGCGATCAACCGGGAGAGCACCCTTGCCGAAGACGGTTCTATTCTCGTTCATAAATCCGGCGGCGGTTGGGTTGAAATCGACCCGACGCTGTTAACTTTACGAAACAATCCGTCGGGTGTTCTGCACGTGACGACGACTCCCACCGTTCTTCAAGGAGAAAATTGGGTTGTCGGAACAACAAACGGCATCGAAGCAGTACAGCGTAACGGGACGATGGTGGTGTCTCAATGGCGATACAATATCGATGAATTGGTAACCCACGCGCCCCTGGTACTGCCCAGTGGTGACGTCCTAATATTGGGGGCCACCACGTTGTATCGGGTCGTGGCTCAACAGGGTCCATTAGCCGACACACCCTGGCCGCGGGTAAGGGGAGGATGGAACAATCGAGGTGTGGTGCAATAGTTCCGATAGTAATGGTATCGCAACGGAAAAAACGGGTCAGTTGGAGAATAAGGATGCGGTCGACAGAAACGAAAACAGGAAGGTTCAGTAAGATAACAACGTGGTCGATGTTTCCGATGACACTCGTCGCCATGTTGTGGATCGGTGCATGTAGCGACGATTCCACAAGCGGTACCGAACAGACCGATGCCGACAACAACGGCGGGTTTGCCGGTGGGGGCAACATTCCTGAAGACTGCACTGGCATCGGGTGTGATGTCAGCGCCTTCCCCGAAGAATGTGGCCCCAAAAGTTGCCCTGATCATCTCGTCGGTACCGCCTGTGATGACCACAACCTATGTACCAACGATGAAACCTGGCAAAAAGACGGCACATGTGGGAGCGGCGAAAACGCGACCTGTGATGACGGAAATCCTTGTACGGTGGATGAATGTCAAAGCGACCAAGGGTGTGTTTTTATCACGTCGGAAGACAACCAGAAGTGTGACGACGGCACACCATGTACCTTAAATGACCGGTGTGCCGCCGGTGAGTGTATTGGCGACCTGGTTCCGTGTGAGGAGGACAATGATCCCTGTACCGCCGTAGTCGGCTGCGAACCGGGGACGGGCTTGTGCATCCAAGACAAAGTCAACGACGGGGTTGCCTGCGATGACGGAAACAAATGCACCGTTGACGACACCTGCATATCGGGTGTTTGCACGCCGGGAGGCCCAAAAGAATGTAGTGACGGCAATCCTTGCACCAACGACAGTTGTACTCCCAAAGGCGGATGTGTGTTTGAACCCAACATCAACTATTGCGACGACCTAGACAACTGCACAACCAGCGACCAATGTAAACAAGGCAAATGTGTTGGTACGCTGATCGGCTGTGACGACCAAAACGAATGCACCAACGATACCTGCCTAGCCGCCCAGGGTTGTGTACATCAGCCGCTCAACAAACCATGCGACGACGGCAACCCGTGTACGATCGGGGATGCGTGTAAAGGCGGACAGTGTTTATCCGGTGCCCCCAAAGTATGTGATGACGGCAACCCTTGTACCACCGACAGTTGTGATTTAACGACCGGAATGTGTAACTTTGTGCTGAACAGCGGATTGTGCACCGACAACAACGCATGCACCGACAACGATTTTTGCCAACAAGGTGTTTGTACGGGTACTCCCAGTGATTGCGAAGACGGAAACCCCTGCACAGGAACCGCTTGTGACGGAAAAACCGGTTGTTTGTATCCACCGATATCCGGTGTTTGTGACGACGGGAGCGTGTGCACCGTCGGAGATGCCTGCAAAGCTGGATTGTGTACCGGCACGGCGATTTCCTGCACCGACCAGAACAACTGCACAACCGACGAGTGTGATCCGGTGGCCGGATGCTACTTTGTGCAGACCAGCGGTGCTCCGTGTGATGATACCAATCCGTGTACACAAAATGACAGTTGTGACCTTGGAACCTGTGCAGGAACTCCAACAACGTGTGATGACGGTAATCCCTGCACGCTGGATTCCTGTTCGCAGGCTACGGGATGTGTGTATGTTGCCCAACCGGGTTTGTGTAACGATGGAAATGCGTGCACCCATGACGATACGTGTGTCGCCGGAACGTGTATCGGCACCGCCAAGGTATGCGACGACGGCAACGTATGTACCCAGGATGTCTGCACACCGGCCACCGGCCAATGTACGACCACACCGGTCAAAAATGGCACGGTGTGTGATGACGCCAACCCCTGTACCGTTTCGGACTATTGTAATCTGGGTACCTGCGCGGGTATTGCCCAGGCATCGTGTTGCGGCAACGGTGTCTGCGAAGTGGGAGAAACATGCGGCTGTGCCGTCGATTGCGAAGGGCAGACGTGTAATGACAACAACGGTTGTACGACAGGGGATGTATGCAGTGCCGGTCTATGTGGCGGGGTGATCAAACCCAACTGCTGCGGCAATGGAATCTGCGAACCGGGTGAATTGTGTGTATGTGGTGCCGATTGTGCCGGCAAACCCTGCGAAGGCGACCCGTGTTATCAAAACCAGACCTGCCAAACCAACGGAAGCTGCGGTGGAGGTGTTCCGCTGGCCGCCTGCTGCGGCGACGGAACCTGTAGTGCGTCGGAAAAATGTAGTTGTACCGATGATTGTCTTTCGTTGCCATGTGATGACAACAACCCGTCTACATCCGGAGACGTATGTTTGGCCAATGGTTCTTGTGGTGGAACGCAGGCGACCTGTAGTGACGGCAAACCCAACGGTGATGAAACCGATACCGACTGCGGTGGACCCAAATGTCCCAAATGCGATGCCGGCGACGATTGTAAATCGGACACCGATTGTATTGGCGGCAAATGTGTCGACGGCACCTGTGTTTCTCCTGTTGCGTGTGGCCCCGTAGGCAAGGTATCCACTGGTCAATTAGGTAATTTAACGCTGAAAGCAAGCACGTCGGCCACGGTGACTATCAACACCGATTCCGGAACGATCACCGACGCCAACGGAACGATCTTGAGCGCCGGCACACCCGGCATCGAGCTGATTGTGCAGCCAGGCGGCGGCGGGGCGTTGGGACCGCCGGATCTGCGGGTGTTTCATTTTGATAACCTCACGATCGAAGCCGGCGTAACGGTCAACGTAGTGGGTTCCAAAGCCCCGGCACTGTTGACCAAGGGTAAGTTAACCTTGGCCGGAAAGATCGATGTCTCGGGTACAGGCGGGACTTCCGGAAGCACCAACGCACCTGGGCAGCCGGGGAAGGGAAAAGCCGGGGGTTTTGATGGTGGCGCATTTCAAACGAATGGGCAGGGAT
>JABWCM010000070.1 GCA_013360285.1 Myxococcales bacterium | reverse complement strand
CCTCAGTCGGGCCCCGGCCAATTCAGCGCTAAATTAGCTCGACCAGGGTCACTTCCTTATTTCCGCTGACCCTCTGAGAGGGTCAGCGAAAATAGATAAGTGAACCCTGTTCGGCTAATTTCGGCTGACATGGCCACGCCCTTCGGGGCGGCATATACTCAATATTGCCTCAGTCGGGTCCAGGCCAATTCAGTGCCAGATTAGCTCGCCCAGGGTCACTTCCTTATTTCTGTTGACCGTCTGACCGCTCTTACCCATGAGAATCACCTGGAGACATGGAGTGGCAATCAAAGTCCGTAATTCGGCCATACTTTGCCATACAGAAAGACATATCAAATCAATAATCTAGAAATTTCATTCATATACAAGAATAACAATATTGGCATCACTCCTGCATTCGCTAAATCCAACGGTCATCGGACCCTGTAGGATGTGGACGGGCACCGCTCCGGACGGTACTTCTAGGCTTTTGCCTGATGGCGGATGAACCATCGGGCAACAGCCGTCGCAACATTCGCGAGTGATGTGCTGCTCCGCGCAGGAAAAACCGATGGCCCACCGTGCGTGCTGTGCGCACGGCGCAACTCTTCCGAATCCCGGAGGTATCGTCCATGGTTCTGTTCAACTCATCGGGTTCTGAAAAACCATTATATATCGCGGTAGTTATCGCCACCAAGGATCGTGCAAAATTACTGACCGAGCGAGCGATTCCATCTGTTTTTGCCCAACATCAGCACCCTAACTTAGTCGTCATTGTCGACGATTCACCGCCTTTCAGTAGGCATAAAACCACACAGGTCGTCACCGCCGCGGCTACACGTTCACCCGATATCGAGTTCAGGTTGTTGGTGAATCAACGTGCCGCTGGAGCTTCCGGTGCCTGGAATACTGCCCTGCACTTCCTTGCGGAACGCTGTGAACCTTCGTTCACGGCGGTGTTCTTTTTAGACGACGACGACGAGTGGTTACCCAATCACATCCAGAACTGTATCAAAGCGTTACAAACTCGCCATTTGAGTGCGGTCGCCACAGGCATGGTCCGCGTCACCGAGCCATCGGATAACGGTCGTGACCAATTTCCACCCGAACTGTGGATCGATGACCTTTTCTTGGTTGGTAATCCCCACATTCAAGCATCTAACCTTGCGGTTCGGCTGGACATACTCCAACAGGCAGGGCTGTTTAACGAGGCTCTGTTGAGTTGTACCGACCGTGACCTGTGTTTACGAATGTTGGCCGTGACTGGGTTTACATATGGCAATGTCAATACCGTCACCGTGCGGCACTTTGCGGAATCTGGGCGGCCGCGATTGTCGACACCGGGGAGCCGCGCAAAACACCGCGGCCTGGACGAGTTTTGGCGGATCTACCGTCACCGAATGACAACCTCTCAACACACCCAATTCCTGAAACGTTGCAAAGACGTGTTTTCTTGGTCCCCGCCTGATTGAGACCCTCACACCAAACGGCCGCGAAATCCTGTCCAGCTTATCTAAGCGTGTTACCCATGCAGGTGCGGTGCCGCAGATCGACGCCATCTACGATGTTGGAGGATTTACCATCGCCCGGTACCCGTTTGAGCCGTCGTTCAGCTACCAAGGAGGACACGGCTCAGCATTGTTCGAATTGATGAGACAATGTCGTAACTTAGGAATTGTACACAACAACTTCCATCCCAAAAACGTCCGTGTCATCGGCGACCGCCTGATGTTGATCGACATCGGTTCCGACGTCGTGCCCTGGTCCGCAGGCGGCTTTACCGCGATGTGTCGTCGAGCATTTCTGTCATGGCGATGGTGGAATCGTCGCGACCTAAACACACTCCTGACCCGCTCCCTGACCGAACCCGATCTGCCCGAACTATCTGGCGTGCAGCATTTCCACCGAGCGTTGGAGCAGGGCGATGCGCTGGTCCAACTTCGCCGATATATCACCGATCAGGTGCTCGCCCACAAAGCCCGTAATGTATTGGATTACGGTTGTGGAACCGGACGCCTGGTACATGATGTGTCCGTGGCCGGTGTACATGTCGTTGGATTTGACCCCGACCCAGCGCTCGTTCCGAAATGGCACCATGGCGTGGAGGCTTCTACCCGGCCCGTGGTTTTTGGAGGACGGGAACTACTCAACACGCTGATCCACACTCAACAACGGTTTGACGTCGTCATATCGAGCCTTGTGTTGTGTATCCTAGACGATGGACCGGACTACGAAGAGGTTCTGACCAATCTACGGCGGTTTGTACACCATAACGGCACGGTCTTCGTCGCTGTGTGTAATCCATTTGCTACATTTGGCGGAAATACACCGTTTAAATCTCGGGCACTGCCATCCGGTGTAACCTATGACGACATGTTCCGCTGGTCAGGCACCGCCGGCATCACCCACAGCACGCGGGAAGATGTTCATCGACCGTTACATCGCCTCGAAAGGGATCTCCTCCGACATGGCCTCCGCGTTCAGTCGCGGTGGATGAGCGACACAATTGATTTAGACCGTTTTGAACCAGCATCGGATTTCATGGTGTTAACGTTGGTGCCAACAAACTCACTTAGTGGACACCATGACCAAGTTAATCCATATCCAACACTGGCTCGGACCCAAACGAAACGAACCTTTCGTGGTGGTCCTGCAAGGGCGTAACGTACCTCCGGGTCGACTTCTGCGGGCGATCCAATCGTTACAGGCCCAACGTCGTCGTGACTGGGGCGCCGTTCTCCTAAACGACGGGTCATCGCCTATGTTTACCGAGTTTGTCCGCGTACTTACTCCGTCTTTGGGACCCAATTGGACAGTCATACACACCCCGATCCGGCGTGGAGGCATGGCCAACCTGGTGTGGGCAATTCGACACGTTTGCGATAATCCAAAGTCGGTCATTGTTACATTGGATGCCGATGACGCGTTGATCGGCTGTGACGTGTTGGATCAATTGCACGCGGTCTATCAAGACGGAGCCGACCTGACAGTGGGATCCATGTTGCGCACCGATAAGGACATCACCTACCAAGTCCACTTTGATAACGCACGTTTCCGCCGCGGCGGCGGTTGTGTCTGGCAGCACCTGCGAAGTTTTCGAAAAGAGTTGTTTGACCGGATTCCAGACACGGCGTTACAATTGGATGGTAAGTTTATTGATGTTGCACAGGACTGGGCCTATATGCTCGCAATGGTTGAATTGGCCATCAAACCCATGGTGATCCAGAAACGACTTTACCTCTATGAACCGTCGGGAGAAGGAAAAGGTGCACAGACAGCAATGCGTGAGGCAATCATCGGTCGAATTGTCGCAATGCCACCATTGTTTAAATCAACGGGTGATCCCGCACAACACGAGGAGACGTCGCGATGCGTACTGCGGTAAAACGCGCAATGATTGCAGTCATTGGTGATGGTCATTTGCCCGAGAGCGACCGCCGGATTCACTTAGCCTACGAGTGCGGTAAGTTACTAGTGGACCGAGGGTTTCGGATTGTCACCGGCGGACTCGGCGGTGTGATGCGAGCGGCAAGTTGGGGTGCGACGAGTTCAGCTCATTACCAACCCGGCGACGTCATCGGCGTGCTTCCTGGGCATAACCCCGAGGATGCCAACGAATACGTTGATATTGTAGTTGCCACCGGATTCGATGTGGCACGAAATCTGGTGGTCGCCAATGCAGACGCGGTGATCGCTATCGGCGGAGGTGCCGGGACGCTGTCCGAAATCGCGATCGCGTGGCAACTCCATCGTCTCATTGTAGGGTTACGCGTGGATGGCTGGAGTGGTGAATTAGCGGACCGCCGCGTAGATGCTCGCATCAGGTATCCCGACATTGTGGACGATAGGGTGTACGGAGCTGATGGACCCGAAGATGCGGTCCGCCACATTTGGGAACGCCTTCCGCTGTATCAACGCCGTCATCGCGGGGTTCGTGGATAATGGGTCGAACGGATCGCGAGCTATTTTCTCACAAGCTCTATGAATACATCCTCTCACTGATAACCTCTTGTTTCCCATCATATCCTCGCTCACCCCCAAGGTTGAGCGAGGACCCGTAACCATCTTTGTTTCACAACACAAGCACTCCAAAGCTCGCCTGATCGGAGCACCGCGCAAACCTGGATCGGATTGCCCGGAATTCGGGATCGGATCCGAATGGAATCCGTGATCAGGTTCGGGTGGAATCCGTGATCGGATCCGGGTGGAATCGGTGATCAGGTTCGGGTGGAATCGGTGATCGGATCCGGGTGGAATCGGTGATCGGATCCGAGCGGAATACTCAGGCTTTCGGCCCGGCGGGCACAGCATGTACCAGCGGGTGATGGTGCCTTCATTGCAACGCACAACCGCATGTGCCTTATGGATTTACTTCATGCGTGCGCCTCAAAATGGCGAGAGGATCACCAACGACAATCAGGCCGTTTTTTGGAAAGGTCGGCACTAATCGGCACAAAACGCTTGATTTTGGTAATCCGCCAATGTAATTTGTGGGGGTTAATTTGCGGCGCTGTGTCCGGATTTCGGGTTTCCCTTAGACTTTCGGGCTTTTACCGAAAACATGATGAACGAAGGACGAAGGTTATGGATGAGAGATGGCTGAGGGTCGATGACATTTGCAAATATCTGAATGTAAGCAACGAGACGGTCTACAAGTGGATCGAACAACGGGCGATGCCCGGTCATCGCGTCGGCCGTCGCTGGATGTTTAAACAAGACGAAGTGGACGAATGGGTCCGCTCCGGCGGTGCGGCTGATAAATCTGACAAGCCGGACGCCGAGCAGTAAGGAGCGACCATGGCCGAACCGATTCACGACAAGATAAAACGATCCCGCCAGGCAGCCGAAGGCTTGTATCATCGTCTGGTGTTGCTGGTGGGTGAGACCGGTTCCGGCAAGACCGGCGTCCTTCGAAATATTGCCGAGGAGTTCGGCCCGTCCGTCGTCAACGTCAATTTGGCGATCTCCGGCGGGCTACTGGAGCTGACAGCCAAGCAGCGGTCACTGCGGCTGCCGGGCATCCTCGACCAGATCGTGGGCCAGGCTCAGCCACCCATGGTTCTGGATTATATCGAGATCCTCTTTGACAAGGATCTCCAGCAGGACCCCTTGCGCTTACTGCAGTCCATTTCAAGAAACCGGGCCGTGGTGGCTTCGTGGAACGGAATCGTGAATTCTGGGAGGCTTTTG
Organism: Myxococcales bacterium; assembly: GCA_013360285.1. GTDB lineage: Bacteria > Myxococcota_A > UBA9042 > JABWCM01 > JABWCM01 > JABWCM01. Next base: position 20,353 of record JABWCM010000070.1, on the reverse strand, counting down.
TACGCCGAAACCGGCCATCCCGAGTACGCAGCTACGATTCGGTCGATGCGCTGGTTGTGAGCATGGATGGCACGGCCACGGTCGATTCGGCAAAAAACATTCGAGAGCCAGGACAAGCATGAAATACGGAGACCTTATCCAATTCGACCCGATTGATTCGGTCGTTCAGTTGCGTGACGCGAACAAATTGAGCGCCGCGCACACGCTTGTGAACACCTATGTCATTTCTGAGGAAATGGTCGAACGGCTCACCCAGCTTGCCATTCCTCAAATGCAGTTCGAACAGCCGGTCGACAACAAGGGACTGCTGGTCGTCGGTAACTACGGCACCGGCAAATCGCACTTGTTGTCGGTGGTCTCCAGCCTTGCCGCAGAAGCCTCTTGGCGTCCAGGGCTGAACCACGCCGGTGTCCGCGATGCAGCCTCTCCGATCGCGGGTCGGTTCAAGGTCATCCGTACCGAGATCGGAGCCACCACCATGTCCCTGCGCGACGTCCTAGTGGCCGAACTCGAAGAGCAACTCGAAAAACTCAGTGTGGAGTATGTGTTCCCCGAGGCGGGCACCATCACCAGCCACAAACGGGCCTTCGAGGACATGATGGCCAAGTTCGGCGAGGTCTTTCCCGAACACGGCCTGCTGTTGGTGGTCGACGAGCTGCTCGACTACCTGCGCACCCGCAAGGACCAGGAGCTAACTCTCGATCTGAGCTTCCTCCGCGAGGTCGGTGAGATCTGCAAGGATCTGCGCTTCCGCTTCATGGCCGGTGTCCAGGAAGCTATTTTCGACAGCCCCCGCTTCGCCTTTGTCGCCGACAGCATCCGCTGGGTGAAGGACCGGTTCGAGCAGATCCTCATTGCTCGCAGCGACGTCAAATTCGTCGTGGCCGAGCGTCTGCTCAAGAAGACCACTGAGCAACAGGCCAAAATCCGCGACTACCTGATGCCCTTTGCCAAATACTACGGCGGGCTCAACGAGCGCATGGACGAGTTTGTCCGACCCTTCCCGGTGCATCCCGATTACATCGACACCTTCGACCGCGTCACCGTGATGGAAAAGCGCGAGGTGCTCAAGACCCTGTCCATTGGCATGAAAGGCATCCTCGGCAAGGACGTGCCGCAGGACGAACCCGGCCTGATCGCTTTCGACAGCTACTGGAACACGCTCAAGCAGAACGCCTCGTTCCGCGCCATTCCCGAGATCCGGGCGGTCATCGATTGCAGCCAGGTGCTGGAGTCCCGCATTGAGAACGCCATTACTCGCAAGCAATATAAGCCGATGGCGCTGCGCCTGATCCATGCGCTGTCGGTCCACCGCCTCACTACCGGAAGCATCTATGCCCCCATTGGCGCATCCGCCGAGGAACTGCGCGACCGACTCTGCCTGTTCGATCCGCTGATCGCCGAGCTGGGCAGCGACGAGCCCGACAAGGACCTGCAGACTCATGTGGAAACGGTCCTGCGCGAGATCCACAAAACGGTCAGCGGCCAGTTCATTTCCTTCAATGCCGACAACCGCCAGTTCTATCTCGACCTGCGCGAACTGCTACACCAGAGCTTCCTCTGCCATGACGGCAAAGGCCCGGTGCCCGAGCAGATCCACGCCGACGTCTCCACCAAACGGAAAGAGCTGCGCAACCTACCCAAGGATGACCCAACCCTGATCGCCAAGGCCCGCGACCGCTGGTACGTGCCCGACCCCAACAAAGCGGGCGACCTGGAGAAGCTGCGCGAGAAGACGTTACTCAAGGAGTTTGTGAAAAAATATGGGCGGGACCTGTGGGCGTGGATTTGGCGGCGGATTGGACTCGAAAAACCCGAGTCATATCGGGAATATGGCGCAGGGTTTTTCGGAACCAAGCCGACCCAAAGTCACCGCCCAGAGGCCGCGCAGCTATTTTTTCACAGACTCAAGAAGTTCGAGGAATACAAAGAGGTCAAAAAGAAACTCAAGGTCTTCCGCCTGGAAGCCGTCCGCGCCGGATTCAAGAAAGCCTGGCAGGAGTGTGACTACTCCGTCATCGTCGCCGTGGCCAACAAGATCCCCAACAACGTCCTGGAAGAAGATCCCAAACTGTTGATGTGGTACGACCAAACGGTAACAAGAATGGGAGGCGAATGAAATGACAATTCAGCAACAAGCACAGGTTTATCTCAGAATTGCACTGAATAGTCCTCAAGCTTCTTTTCGCGATGGGCAGTGGGAGAGCATAGAACAACTGCTTAATAGAAATCGTGTTCTTGTCGTTCAGCGTACCGGCTGGGGAAAGAGCATTGTTTATTTCCTTGCCACAAAGCTTCTACGTGAACAAGGCTCCGGGCCGACCCTTTTAATCTCCCCGCTGTTATCGTTGATGCGGAATCAACTCGAAGCTGCGAGGAGAATCGGGGTAACAGCCCGCACCATAAACAGCACCAATAATAGCGAATGGCAACAAATCCAGAGAGAATTGGCTGAGAATCAGGTGGATGTGCTATTGATCTCGCCGGAGCGTCTGGCAAATGACGACTTCCGTCAGAATATTCTAGCAAAGATGGCTAACAATATCGGGCTATTTGCTATAGATGAGGCCCACTGTATCTCGGACTGGGGACATGATTTCAGGCCGGATTATCGTCGCATTGTGGGTGTGCTGCAGGCCATACCGTCTAATGTGCCGGTTCTTGCGACCACGGCAACAGCAAATAATCGAGTCGTGAACGATGTTAAAGCGCAGTTGGGTCAGAACATCATTTTGCAAAGAGGAACGCTGGTTCGCAAGAGTCTGAAACTGCAGAATATCAAGATGCCCAGCCCGGCAGCCCGAATGGCTTGGTTGGCGCAAACTATTCCATCTCTTCCTGGAAGTGGGATAATTTATACGCTGACCCAACGTGATGCTGAACGAGTAACTGAATGGCTTCAGGTCAATGGTATTGATGCAAAAGCTTATCATGCTGACATATCAGACCGGGAAGATGGGGGTTCGGTCAGAGAAGAACTGGAACAGCAGCTCCTGGATAATGAAATCAAAGTATTAGTTGCGACTGTAGCTCTTGGAATGGGCTTTGATAAGCCCGACTTGGGATTCGTGATCCACTTTCAACGCCCGGCATCGGCGGTACATTATTATCAACAGGTCGGCCGAGCCGGCCGGGCTGTTGATGAAGCCTATGGAATCCTGCTTTGTGGAGAAGAGGACGATCATATCGTAGATTTCTTTATACGAAATGCTTTCCCTCCTCAACAGCATATTTCAGAAATTCTTATGGCTCTTGATAAATCTGACAATGGCCTTTCTGTTGCGGAATTGCAGCGTGTTTTGAATTTGCGGAAGAACCAAATCGATAAAGCTATTAGGTTTTTAACTGTTGAATCCCCATCGCCGATAACAAAAATTGACTCCAAATGGCGGGTCACCGCAACCGCTGCTTCGTATCGGGTGGACCAGGCATACGTTAATGCGATAACTGATATAAGGCGGGCAGAACAACAGCAGATGCGTGACTACATGGAGCATTCTGATTGTTTGATGACCTTTTTGCAGGCGGCCTTGGATGATCCGACCCCAGCGGCCTGCGGACAGTGCAGAAATTGTAGCCCTGGTTTGCTGTTAGATGAAGCATATAGCGACGACCTAACCAATAGAGCCGCACTGTTTTTGCGTAGAAATTATCAACCACTTCCGCCAAAAAAGCAGTGGCCCGTCTTAAATATGTTTACTCAATCTTCATTGAGTGGATATCGAATCCCACAGGAACAACAGGCTCAAGAAGGTCGTGCGTTAAGCCTATGGCGTGATGCTGGTTGGGGACAGCTAGTAGCGCATGGGAAATACCAGACGAACAGATTTTCGGATGAACTTGTAACTGCCTGTGTAGAAATGCTGCAGGCATGGTCTCCCAACCCCGCTCCCAAATGGGTCACCTGTATTCCGTCACTTAATCATCCGGAGTTGGTGCCAGATTTCGCGGCACGGTTGGCAGGCGCACTCGGGTTACCTTTTGTCCAGTGCATCGAAAAGGCACGCCCCAACAGACAGCAGAAGGAGATGAAAAACAGCTTCCAGCAAGTCGAAAACCTTGATGGAGTTTTCACAATTACCGACCAGTGTTTGAATGGCGAATGCTTGTTAATTGATGACATGGTCGATTCCGGGTGGACTTTCACTGTGGCATCGGCCTTATTGCGTCAAGCCGGTTGTTCCGCCGTATATCCAATGGCATTGGCCTTAAACTCGCCAAGGATGGACTGATGATGAACGACTTCTTAACAGAAGATACCAAAGCGATTATCCTGCTTTGCGGTGTTTTCGGAAATGACCGATCCGAGAACCCATTATCGTTGACAGAATATTCATCGCTTGTTCGCTGGCTTATGGGGGTGGAAATGCGTCCCGGTGATTTGTTGCAGAGAGAGAACATTGCTGAAGCATCCAAGGGATCGGGCCTTGACAAGCAACGTTTGGAATTACTGCTCGGTAGAGGTGTTCAGCTTGGATTTGCTGTCGAAGAATGGCAGCGCAACGGTATCTGGATTATAAGCCGAAGCGATACAGATTATCCGGCTCGTTACAAGAAACATCTTAAAGACAAAGCGCCTCCATTGTTGTTTGGAGTTGGGAATCGCTCCCTGCTGAATGGTGGGGGACTCGGTATTGTTGGCTCCCGCAACGTGGATGAGGAAGGTGAAGCTTTTGCCCGTCAAGTCGCAGAGCTGTGCACCTACAATCGAATGCCGGTCGTTTCCGGAGGTGCTCGGGGCGTTGACCAGATATCCATGACGGTAGCCCTGGAAACTGGCGGAGTGACCATAGGCATCCTTGCGGAAAATCTTTTGAAGAAAAGTGTGGAGCGAGACGCACGTCATGCGATTGCTGACGGACGATTGCTCTTACTCTCTCCTTATCATCCCAATGCACGCTTTTCTGTTGGTACCGCAATGGGCAGAAATAAGTTGATCTATGCCATGGCGGACTATGGGCTGGTCGTCAGTGCGGAGTATAAAAAAGGCGGCACATGGGCCGGTGCTGAAGAGGAACTCAAACGAGAAAACTCATTGCCGGTTTTTGTTCGGAGTGGAAGCAAGGCTCCACAGGGAAATAACAAATTACTGGACTTGGGGGCAATTCCTTGGCCGGAATCCATAGAACGAGATAGCTTCAAACAACAGTTAGTCGACTTGGCAGTCCATGGCCGTGAAAAGCGGAATAAGAATAGAAAAAACCTAAGCCTTTTTGATTTTCAGCCCACCCATGAGGTTGTGAGTATTGAAAAGCAACAGCCAACAGATGAGCCTGTTCATGAGGAGGCATCTGTCATGGAGTCTGAAAGCAAAACCGAGGAAAGCGCAGGAACGATATATCAAGCCGTTTTGCCTGTTATTTTAAATAAACTGGATTTCCCGACCACCGCCGAAGATCTTGCCGAAACCTTGGATGTGAATAAAACGCAGATCAATGCATGGCTGAAAAAGGCTGTGGATGAAAACAAGGTTGTGAAGCTGTCACGACCTGTACGATACAAAAAGAAAAATTCGGAATACAGAATTGATTTTGGTTAATCAGCTCACACACCTAAACAAACCGCATCTGTAGCAAGGAAGTTGCTATTCAGAGATGACAGATTCTTGGCAATACAGCACCGTTCATAAGAGCGCCTGCAAGGTCATCGAAGAACAGACTTTGTGGGGGCAGACGGTGTGCCGTGTCTGGTTGCCGAACCAGGACGCGGTGGTGCGCGTGCCCCGCTCCGCCTTGCGGCCGCTCATAGTGTAGTCCTTAAGCGGATTCCTCAATAAATCCAAGCACCTGCCATGTCTGACAGTTCGTACCCGTTTAACGAACCCCGTCCTTTTCAACGGCCCCGAAGCGGTGCAGACTTTTTGGTAGGCCGATGCACGAGGTTTTGTTATGGCTTTGTCGAATCGATGGAAATGGCAGCAGGCGGTGGACGCTTGGGTTCAAAGTGGGTTCAGTTGTCGTGATTTTGCGGCACATCAAGGGTTGAATTTTCGTTCGTTGTCTTGGTGGAAATGGAAGTTGTCGAGTGCGGGTTCCGCACACGGTCCCACAGACAACAGCCCGGCCACCAGCAGTTCTCCCCCGTTTTCTTTTGTGGAACTGGTGCTGGGTGTGTGGTGTCAAATAGGGGTTCTCATGATCCAGCCTAATTTGACCCGGATCGCCCGGAAAAAACCGTCAGGAATATCCGGGTAGTGTCGCAGGGATTTTTGCGGACGAGACGGCCAAAGGCGGCATGGGCACTCCGAATCTACCATTTGCAGACCGGTATTGGGGTAATTTGTCCGCCCGACGGAGTTTGGGGATTGGGGGGATCCGGAGTAGGGACTTTACAACCCGTTTGTCCAAAAGTAAGATTTGGGCAGGATTTTTGGGGCATCAGCGGTATCGATACAAAACGGCGATTCGCGCGGTTTTTTTCATAAGCTCACTGATCGGTGGTTCGTGGTGGATCCGACGAACCGACGTTTTTTTTCGACAACGGGGTAGTTGACCTTCTCTTTGGAGTTTTCGATGGTGCGGAACAATACCTGGCTCGGAATCATCTTATGGTCCCTCTTACTGATGACGGCGAATCAAGCCAAGGGGAGCTGTTTGTCTCCCGTCGGTGATCTCAATGGTAATGGGATTACCAATGTGGGCGATGTGCAGTGCATTATTCTAACGGTTCTTTGGACCCAGGCCGGTAACGACGCTCCTGTGCCCAGTTGTCTTGCCGAGGATCTTTCGACCGCCGACGTCAACTGTGATGGAGCCACGGTTGTTACCGACGTGGTGTTGGTCATTTATTGGGCGTTGTCGGCTCCGTTGTCGACGGATATTGATGCGGACGGTAACTTATGTCCGGACGCCTGTGAGACCGTGGTGACGGATGCTGACGGCGATGGGGTGGACGACGATTCCGATTGCGCCCCCTACGACCCATGGGTGTACCCGGGGGCGGTTGAGATGTGTAACGGCACCGACGACGACTGCAGCGGCGCCATTGATGATGTGGCTGCTGCTGCTTGTAACGATGGATCATTGTGCACCCTCGACAGTTGTGTGTCCGGATTCGGGTGTATGAATCAACCGCTTTTTGAGACGGTTATCCAAGTCGATCTGTCGCCCATATTGAATGCCGACGTTATCGTGAACGGGACAGCAGGCAATATCGACTCCACCCAGGACGGTCTGGACCAAGAGGGGCTTTGTTTGCTGACTCAGTCGGCAGCAACGGTGCTTCTGGGACAAAACGGAAACGGGCTTCCCGATTCCGGTACCTTTGCCGAAACCGTTTATCATCCGGAAATTCATTTACCCTACTCCAATACCGACGATGGGCTCAACGCGTGGCGAACGACCGAGTCGGCTTCGGTCACAGTCGATTTGCCGCCGGCCAACTACTCGGCGGTTCATCTGCTGGCCACTTCGGGTTCGGGATTTTCGGCAATAGACGTGCAGTTGCATTATTCAGACGGAACCGTAGGTGATTACTACACATTTCTCGTCGACGATTGGTTTAACTCAATTCCGAATACGTGGGAAACGTACATGCTTTATGATGGTGGGGACCGAGCCAATACCACCGGAATCCAGGGGTACGACGTCAACGCCGTAGCGATTTTCGGAATGATTGTCGCAGCCAATCCGGCCAAGATCGCAACAAAGTTGACGGTGACTCGGTTTATCGACGAAGGGGCGGTGATGGCATTGCTGGGAGTGGTCGGAGTCACCGCACCGGTTCAATCTGCCTGCGACGACGGAAACCCCTGCACCACCCATGCGGGTTGTGACCCTTCCGTGGGATGTGTTCAAATAAACTCAACCGTTTCCTGCGATGACGGCAATGCTTGTACTCAAAACGATGTTTGCAGTGGGGGGCAATGCGTAGGTGAAACCGTCATGTGTTCCGACTCCGACCCCTGCACCGGCGATGGGTGTGATCCGGCGACCGGTTGTGTGTTCGACTCATTTTACGAAGTGGTGCAACTCGACCTTTCGGCGATTGCCGATTCCGACGTGGTGGTCAACACAAGCGGCGCGGGTTTGGACTCAACACAAGACAGCATTGATTTCAGTGGTTATTGCCTGATGACCCAGAGTGCTGCCGAAAAACTCCTGGGGACTGCGGGGAATGGTGTTCCGGACGATGGTGTTTTTGCGGCCAATTCCTACCACCCCGAGGTGATTCTCCCTTATTCGACCTCGTCCGACGGCATCAACGCCAAACGGCTTTCCGGTGACGCGACTACGGTTTTGCCGGTGCCCAATGCGGCTTACAAAGAGATTCATTTTTTTGGTCTCCACACAGTCGCCGCCAATACGATTGCCGTCTTACTCACTTACGCAGATGGCACGAGCGAGTATAAATACCTCACGGTGCCCGATTGGTTTGCGGAAATCACCGACACGTCGACGCGGTACACGTTGATAAACGGCCTCGACCGCGCTGATGTTGCGGCGACTTTGGGTTACGACGTCAATGATCCGGCGATTTTTGGGTTTAGGGTGCTTCCCGATCCGGCGAAAACGTTGGTCCATATTACCATCGGCCGCTTTTCTACCCATGGAACGTTCGTGTTGTTCGGCGCGACGGCGGTGATGATAGCCCACCCCGAAGTATGCGACGACAACGATTTGTGCACCACGGACACGGTATGTACTGCCGGAACGGGGTGCCAGCATGGTGACCTCAGTCCCAAATGTAATGACGGAAACCCCTGCACTTCGGATGTTTGTGAGCCATCCACCGGAGAATGTATCAACACCAACGAAGTGGCTTTGGCCTGTGACGACGGCGATTTGTGTACGGAGGTGGACACGTGCACCGACGGTAGTTGTATTGGGATTCCCATCATCTGTGACGATTCAGAGATATGTACCGCCGATATGTGTTCCGAAGGCAACTGCGTATTTGAGTCGTTTACCAAGGGGGTGATGATCGACGTGTCGTCGATTTTGGATGCCGATGTGATCGTCAATGGCACGGCGGGAAACATCGATACAACCCAGCAGTCGATGGATACGGCGAATCTGTGTTTTGTCACCGACACCGCGGCCAAAACGTTGTTGGGACCGTCCGGAAACGGGCTCCCCGATGATGGGTTTTTTCCCGCCAATGCATTCCACCCCGATGTGCAACTGGGGTACACCAATACCGAAAACGGACTCAACGCCAAGTTATCGACCGGGGGGACGTTTACCGTGCCGGTGGCCGACGCGCCGTATACGGATATTCACGTGTTCGTGACCTGTGGTTCCGGTTCCGCCAATTACACCATGACCCTTCATTATGACGATGGTTTTTCCGCATCCGCTGCTTTCGCCGTACCGGATTGGTTTGTGGAAATCACCGATACGACATCTCGTTACACGCTAATCAACGGGCTGGATCGGGCCAATATCGCGGGAACCACTGCGTTTGACGCCAACGATCCGGCGATTTTCGGGTTACACATGGCAGCCGATCCGACAAAAACACTCAACGAAATCAGTCTGGCAAGAACTTCGGGGAATTGTGTTCTGACCTTTTTTGGCGCCGTGGGGGAAGTGGTGGATCACCCGGAATTGTGCGACGACGGCAACGAATGTACGTATGCGTTGTGTACCGACGGAGTCGGATGCCAATATAAAAACCACACCAACAGTTGTGACGACGGGGAGGTTTGTACGATGGCCGATCAGTGCGAAAATGGGGTTTGCGCCGGTTTGCCGATTTTATGCGACGACAACAATCCTTGTACCGACGATTCCTGCACACTTGGATCGGGATGTACGTTTTCCAACAATGCCGTATCGTGTGATGACAACAATCCTTGTACCACCTTAGATGTGTGCTCCGTGGGGGCATGTGGGGGAACCAAAATCGTGGGCTGCAACAACACACCGGTGATTCAGTCCGTGACACTGGATTCGGTTTATCCTGGGGAATGGTTTGTTTGTGAGGTGGACGCTGTAGATTTGGACTTAGATAACTTGGTGATACAGTATCTTTGGGAAGTGACGTCTTCGGCGGGGGTGACGACAGGTCTGGATGTCAGCACCGCTACGTTGGATTCCGATCTGGTACCACGGACGGGATCGTTGGTCTGCAGGGTGTTCGTAAACGATGGTCAAGGTGCTGTGGAGTCGTTGTCCAATACCGCCGTGGTGCTCAATCATCCTCCCACGGTGGGGGAAATCACTCTGACGGGCACCGGTGGGGGCACCTACAAATACTCCACGTTGACCTGCAAAGCGGATTTGTTTCTCGACGACGATGGGGACACCATTTCGACGGTAAAATATACGTGGACCAAAAACGGCACCGAGGTTTCGTCTTCGGTTGTCCCCAAAGACGAATCCGTCAAACTGACCGGTGGTGGAACGGGGTTTACCTTGGGGGACGTTGTGATGTGTTCGGCTTTCCCTTATGATGGTTACGACTATGGAGATCCCATTTCCAAAAGTGTTACCATTGTCAACCATGCTCCCGTGTGCAAAAAAGCGGTGATTACCGATACCACAATCGGCGATAACGAATCGGCGACCTGTAATTGTTTCGCCGCCGACGATGCGGATATCGACATCAACGGTCAGTCCTGCACCTGGACCAAGTTTGATGGGACCCCCATGGATATTACGGGGTGTACGATTTCCGGGTCGCAGGTTCCCAGTGGGTGGGTGTTCAACTGCCACGTCGCACCTACGGACTCGTTCGGCCCCGGGGTTGCTGCGTCTGTGGAGACCTCCCGTTCCGGCAACCAGAAAGTCATCTGGAACGCAACGCTTACGGCCAGCCCCTCGGTTGTGTACGCCGACCCCGAGACCGAGTTGACCTGCACGTGGAATGCGGAGCCGACCGACCCTGATGGTTCCGGAACAAAGACGTTGGTGGAGTGGTGGTACGTATCCAAAAATGGCAGTAAAACCAGGCAGGTGGGCTCCCCACCGCTGGCTTCATACCAGACCATCAAATTGTCGCAGTTGACCACCGAACACGCCTCCCCCTTGTCCCCCGAACCGGGGGGCAAGGTTTATTGTAAAGCCCACGGGGCCGACACGACGGCATCCAGCGCTTCGTCGATTCCCAGCACCTGGGCGACATTGACGAGTCAGACCATCACCCTTTCCAACACGCCCGCAACTCTTGTGAAGTTTTGGAACAGCCACAACAATGTAACCTTTGGAAATACCGTGCCTTATGGTGATGCGTTTGAATGTACGGTTGAAATATCCGATCCCGATCCGGGAAATAAGATCAAAATGACCGTCGAAAAAGGAACTCCGTCGGGGATTTTTGATTGGACCTGGACGGAGTTGACATCGTCGGTTTCCAGCTCGTCGGCTACGGGGTCGATTTCCTATTCCATTCCGACAACCCCCCAGGACAGCAAATATTTGCAGTGCGTCGCCTATGTCGACGAAGGCAGTGGTTATTACGCCATCGCCACGAGCAATGTATATGCCGCCGACTACGCGACACCACAAATTCTGGCGGTGGCGGTCAAACCGGATGTGTCATCCCCGTGTGAAGACCGGACCTGCGCGATTACCATCACCGATGCGACCGCGGAGTCGAATCTGACGGTAGGGTTTTCGATTCAAACCCGGTGGTTTGTGGATGGGGTCGAAGTGGGAACAGTAAACGATTTTCAGGCAACCAAAGGAGGACCCAAAACGTTGTCGGTCAAAGCGGTGGGTGTGCCGGTTGCCGACGGATCGGAAGTGGTGTGTGCCGCCAAGGTTACCAAGTCCACCGTTTTGACCACCGCGGAAATGACGTCGGGGCCATCCACGGTGTCGGGGGATACCCCGGCCATCACCTCGGCTGTGGTTTCCGAGCCGGCGCGGGTGGGGGACACGTTGACTTGCACCGGTGGGGAAATATACGCGGGTTGTGCCGCCAATCCGTCGCTGAATTATGCGTGGTATCAAGACGGGGTCAAAGTGGCCGGCGAAACAAACAACACGTTGGATACAAGCGGGTTTTTGGGTGGGCAACAGGTTCAGTGTGGTGTCAGTGTTTCCGACAACGGCGTGGGGTCGGGCGCCGAGACGTTGTCGACGCCGGTGGTGTTGGATGCCGACCAGTGGACGCTGACCGGCGAGTTTGATGGGGACCGCGCCGGAACTTCGGTTGCGGTCGTGGGGGACCTGAACGGCGACGGTCGGGCAGAATTGGCGGTGGGGGCGCCCGGAGCGGCATGGCAGGACCAAACCAAAGCGGGTAAGGTGTACGTTGTTTATGGAACTTCGGGGGAAGCGGTTACGGAATTGGGGAATCTGGAAAACGGCATTCTGGGCGTAGTCTTAAACGGTGCGTCCGGGGGCTGGGACGCCAACACGTCTACGTGTAAGGTCGACACCCAACTCGAAAAGTATGCGTGCGTCAACGGTAACCCGGGAACGACCAATGGGCAGTTTGCGGCTCCCCGCGGGGATGGCCTGGGGACTTTTCTTGCTCCGATGGGGGATGTTGATGGGGATGGAATTGCGGATTTGCTGGCTTCGGCGCCTTATGCGTTATCCCATGGAGAATATTTGGCGGGGGAAGTGTATGCGTTGTCCGGCGGTTTGCTGGTGGACTTGGCGACTACCGACACTCCGGTGGCCAAAATCGCCGCTTCCATTGTACTGGAAGGCGAAACGGGTTTTGACCAGAAGTCGTTTTATCCGAGTAATGACTACGCCTATGACGGTCACCTATTTGGTTACGGACTGGCCGGAGGCGATTTTGATGGGGACGGTCGGGGGGACGTGGTGGCATGTGCTCCCAACGCTGATACGGTCAGTTTACAAAACGGGCGTACTTATTTTGTGTCCAACCCTTCGGCAACGATGTGGATGGGGGATTTTGTGGATGCGGATGGGTTGACTCCTTATGGGGCCAAGATCGACGGACCGGAGAACATTCTCGATGCGTTGTTTGCTCACATGGGGGCCACGTCGGATAACTTAGGAGACATCAATGGCGACGGGATTGACGACTTGTTGGTTGGCCCCGCGGTGGGCGACGTGTACAACAAACAATACGTGATATTGGGTGGCCACACCGTGGCGGACGTGGATTTAACCAATCCCGATTTCGACGCAGTTGTGGAAATCAACGAAGCGAGTTGGTCATTTAATTTCTTTGTCAACTCCGACTTTATCGAGGCAGTCACGGTGGGTCGTATTCTGTTTGGATCTCGTTCCGCCGGCGTGGGAGATGTCAATGGGGATGGCTTGGATGACTTGGGAGTGGGGGCGCTCGAATTTGAAGGAACCCAAAGCCAAGTTGAAGTGGCGATTGTATTTGGGGCGATTGGACTAACCACCCTCGATTTGGATGCGGCCGATGCGGGTGTCGGTGGGTTTGTGATCGAGGGGCGCCCCAAAGAAGGAAGTGTGGATACCGGTGTTTTGGTGTTTCGAATTGGGGACGTCAATGGAGATGGTCTTGATGACATCGGAATGGTGATGGGGCCGTCGGACGGGGTCACGACGAACATCGTACGATTGTATGTGGCGTTTGGCAAAACCGACGGTATGACGGTGACGTTGACGGACCTGGAAAATGGACAGGGGGGCTTTACCGTCGACTATGAAGATTGGGTTAACCACATCGCCTATGGGGACCTGGATGGGGACGGGTTATCGGATACCGTGGTGGGATTTGGCGCCGACGGTGCCGGGCGTGTCGAAGTTCGGTTTGGGCGAGATCATTCGGGGTTCATTACTTACCGCGGGACCAAAGATGCCGATACTTTTGTCGGAACGGGTACTGCGGATTTTATAGTCGGAGGATTGGGAGACGACGTGTTAAAGGGGGGCGGTGGTGCCGATGTGATTTATGGCGGTGGGGGGAACGATTGGATTGAGTCGGGTGCTGATTTGGTAAGGATCGATGGTGGGGTTGGGGTGGATACCTGGGCTCCGACCGTCGATGTGGACCTGACGGAATTACGCGGCAAAGTTCGGGATATCGAAAAAATCGATCTTGGCTCCGATGGGGCGCAAACTCTCACGGCTTCGGATTCCACCGTGCTTCGTATGTCTCCCGTGTCGAATACGTTGATGGTCGCCGGCGACGATGTCGATTGTATGGACGCCACCGCGGGGGAATGGGTGGCCGAAGGCGAAATCGAATACAATGGGGAAATGTGGGATCGATACATCGATGGGGAAGCGGAATTGTGGGTGGACCCCGGAATCTGCACTGTGTTTGATCCCACTTTACTTACAACCGCATTTGAAGTGCCGGAAGGCGCCGCACAGGGATGGCCGGTGGGGTCGCTTGCCGCGGCCGACCCCGATGGGGAAGTGGTATCGGTGACCATTGCCGAGGGGGACCCGTATGGGATTTTTTATTTCGAAACCAACAGTGCCACGTTGTATGTTCAAAAAGGGTCGTTGCTGGATTATGAAACCAGGACGTCCTGGACGCTGACGGTGCTGATGACGGATAACTCCGGGCTGTCGAGTACGGGATGGGTGGTGATTTCTCTACTGGATGTAAACGAAGCACCTCAGTTTGGAGAAAGTTCGGCGACGGTGACGGTTCAGGAAGGGGCGGCAAACGGTACGGTCGTAGGGCTGCTGTTGGGCACGGATGGCGATTTGGGGGATGTGCTGACTTATTCGTTGGTTTCGGGCAATGACGATGGGGCGTTTGCCATCGATGCTGCGTCGGGGTTGGTGACGGTAAATGACGGTGGGTATCTTGATTTTGAAGCCGAGCCCCAACGCACGGTAGGAGTGCGGGTGACCGATTCGGGGGGGTTGTTTGCAAATGCAACACTGCAAATCGAATTGACGGATGCGGAGGCGTTGGTGACGGCGGGAACGTATGCGTTTGCGACCCAAAACCAAAGTATTCTGTCGCCGGACATGCCGGTAGGAGCGACGTCCGGAACGGGTACCATTACCCATAACTTGGACCACAATATTGAAAACGACAACGTGGGCGTGTCGTTGTTTGGGTCGTTGTTGAAAGGGGTGGCGATGTTGAGCGGAACCGCTTCCGGCGATATCACCATCGATTATGGGTACGAGTTGAGCAGCGGTGGGGTCAGTGCGTATTTGCCCGTGGATGTGTCGGTCACGTTTCCGGATCAGGTCCAGTTGGGTGTTCCGTTTATCGTGGGGCTGACTTCGGACTTAAACCAGAACGCGAAACTCTGGGGTACGACGTTGGGGGCGGATTTCTGGTTGAACCTGACCCTGGAGGCGGTGAGCGTCAATCTCATTGCGTCGTTTGGCGGCAATTCCACGGCGAAACAAATGGGTCCGTTGTCGGTGGTCAAATATTTTTATGAAGATGTGAAGTCGGAAAATTTCACCGGTGTGGTGGCCAGCAACATCTTTGGGGCCGGGTATGATCCGGACTCGGTGAGTTGTGATTTTTCCGATACCACGACGGCGCTGGGAACCGAGTGTTCGTGGGCGTTGGCTTATCAATTGGCGGCGTTTGGCGCCCTGTTTGCTTCGGAATCGGCGTCGGGGATTTCCGGGGAGTTGGAAGATTTGTTCACCGAGGACGAACTGGTAGATTATTTCAACAGTGGGGATTATGATGGGGCGGTGGCGAAGATCAAAGAAACCTATCCGGATTTTAATGCACAAAGTGGGTGGGAGTATTATCAGGAACTGATGCAGGACAACTACGGGATTACGCTCACCGACCTGGATAATCTGCTCGTTTCGTCGACCATTACGGAAACCGCGTTGACTGTGTCGTTAAACTTCGATGGGTTGTTGAAGGAAACGTTCCAGGCGCTGATTGGGGGCAGTGAGTCGTTGCCCTGGTGGGTCAAATACGATATGCCGTTGTCGAGCCTGGGATTTGCGAGGATTTATATGGCGGTTTGGTCGGGATTTTTGGATTTTGTGGTCCAATACAAAGAATCGTTTTATCTCCAGTTCGATGGTGTTACGGCGAAGTTAAAATTCGAAGGCGGAACGACGTTGGACAACGTGGACATGAACCAAGATTTGGAAGTGACGCTGCCGATGACGGAGGATACAAACGGGGACGGCAAGGTGGATGTGACGATGACATTGACCGCGAACGCAACCTTTTTGCATCTGTTGTTTTTGTTACCGAGGTTTCATTATTACGGCGATACGCTGGGATTTGAAGTAACCGGGTATCAGTATGTATATAACAGCAATGGCAACGTGATCGGGGAGTCGAAGACCAACAGCAGCAATATGGGACCGTTGAAGTCGTCGGAAAATTGGTTGACGTTGACCTTGGCGGATTTAAGCGACTCGTGGCCTCTCGAAGGACTGAACCAAGTCACGTTAAAAGGAACGTTGCAGTTGGCGAAATAGCAGCGGCCGCGGCCGAGTAAAGAAGAGTTCGATTTGCTGCTTTTTGCTCGTATGATCTTGTTTCCATGGGGTAGGGCCGTGTTCCAATTCGACGTTGTCTCGGTGCCATGGGTTTGGTTGTGGGTCGGTGCGATTTTCGCCGTTGTGGTGGGAATTGTACTGGGGTTGCGGACCTATCGATGGTGGCGTTCGTACCGTGCGTCGCGTCGCAGCCGGTCGGGAAATCGCGCCGAGCAGCTTGCCCTGCGTCTGCTGGCGCATAATGGATATCGTATCGTGGAATCGCGTCCGGAGGCAACGGCGCACATCGTGGTCAACGGGCGGCGAATGGATGGGGCGCTGCGGGGGGATTGGTTGGTGAAACGCGACGGCAGGCAGTTCGTAGCGGAAGTGAAATCGACCGAGCGCGCCGCTGACCCCGCGTTGCCGGAAACTCGGCGGCAACTTCTGGAATACTGGCTGTGTCGACCGGATTGTGGTTTGTTGCTCGTGGATACGGATTCGATGAGGGTTTACGAAATCCGGTTTGAATACCGGCGTTAACGGCATTTTTCTTGTAATACCATCCAGGTTTCCCCGCGGTACCCGGCGTCGATCTTTTTCGTGATTTGCGGTTGACAATCCCCACCAAGACAATCCACACTCGCCGCGTCCGGAATTGTGTCCGGCGTGATTTTTCCGCGGGGAGGCTGTGAAAAAGTTGGGCGCGGGCTGTGGGCGTGGATTTGATGGCGGATTGGACTCGAAATATCCGAGTCATATCGGGAATATGGCGCATGGTTTTTCGGAACCAAGCCGACCCAAAGCCACCGCCCAGAGGCCGTTCAGCTATTTTTTCACAAACTTGAGAGTTTGAAGTAGGGCGACTGGGTCAGGCGCAGGCGGTTTTGAGGCGCCCTGGTTCCGAAAAACCCGGCGTAGGAATTCCGCCATGACTCGAATCTTTCCCACCCGACTCCCCATATTTTTTCACAAACTCTCGGCCAAGTTTGTCCAATCAGCCCCGTTGGTGCTTCATCCCGGCTCCGGTGCGCGGTCGTTCTGGAGCACGCTGTCGTTCGTTGCCGCTTTGGCTGGGGCGACCCTGTATGGCCGGGGGACCACCGCCCAGACCTGTTGCACTCCAGGGGTCACCGCCTGCCAGAACGTTACTTGTGTGCAGTGTGTCAACAACGTTATGGGTTCGTCGCTGTGTGGTTCGTTCTGGGGTTCCCAGTGTGTTTATGCGGCCGCCAAGGACTGTGCTGCTGCTTGCGGCTGTCCAGCCTGCGGCGACGGGAAGTGTACGGCGCCGGAGTCCTGTGTGACCTGTCCGCAGGACTGCGGGGCGTGTGCCAATTCCTGCTGCGCAGCGGCATCGGGGCCCGGTTGTTCGGACCCGTTATGTATGGATTGTGTCTGCGAATTTGGGGGCGGGTACACGTCCTGTTGCTCCAATGGCTGGAACGTTTTGTGCGCCGCGAAAGCGATCCTGGAGTGCGCGGACCAATGTTCGTCGTGTAATACGTGCGGCAACGGAATCTGCGAATCCCACGAGTCCTGCAGTTTGTGCGCACAGGACTGTGGCGCTTGTGCGGGAAGTTGCTGCGCCGCGCATTCCACGGCCGGTTGTTCCGACGCCCAATGCCAGGAGTGTGTTTGCGACACATATACGAACTGCTGTGTGTTTCCGTGGGATTCGACGTGCGTATCCGCAACCAAAGGATTGTGTGCCGCGAGTTGCACCGGGTGTTCCACTTGTGGGGACGGAGTGTGTGTCACGGAGGAATCCTGCACAACATGCCCCGCGGATTGCGGAACCTGCGACCAGTATTGTTGTGGGGCGCACGCGGCGGCCGGCTGCAGCAACGCGGCGTGCGAGGCCTGTGTTTGTGCGAAGTCCGGGTTGGGATTCTGTTGTAGCAGCACTTGGGGGGAACTGTGCGCTGGGGTGGCGGCCACCGACTGTTCGGCCGAATGCGGATGCTCAGGGTGTGGGAATGGGGTGTGCAACGCCAACGAGACCTGCTATTCGTGTCCCCAGGATTGTGGGCAATGCAAAGGCTCCTGCTGTGTCGTTCACGGAAGCCCGGGGT
Organism: Myxococcales bacterium; assembly: GCA_013360285.1. Taxonomy (GTDB): domain Bacteria; phylum Myxococcota_A; class UBA9042; order JABWCM01; family JABWCM01; genus JABWCM01. Next base: position 2,001 of record JABWCM010000070.1, on the reverse strand, counting down.
GTGACGTCCAGGAATGTATGGACTGCGTAGTCGACGTCTTTCCGGCCTGTGGATACGACGGAAAGGACAGCGTTTGGTACGGAAATTGCGCTGCGACGGCCGCATCGACCTGTGTGGGGTCCTGCCCCACGTGCAACAAATGCGGTGATGGAAAGTGCACATCCACCGAGAACTGCGCATCGTGTCCCGGCGATTGTGGCCCGTGTACCGGTTCGTGCTGCCAAACAAACCCGACGGTCGGTTGCAGCGTTGCAGCGTGCCAAACGTGTGTGTGTGAACAAAACAAGCTGTGCTGTTCGACGCCGTGGGGAGATGGGTGCGCACAAATTGCGGGGTCGGCAGCGTGCGCGGCGGTGTGCCCAGGATGTAAACCCTGCGGCAATGGTTCTTGCGACGTTGCCGGGGGAGAAAACTGCCAATCCTGCCCCGAAGATTGCGGTGCGTGCCCGAAGAATTGTTGTGCGGCTCATGGGGGTGTCGGGTGTGAAACAGCCCTTTGCCAAACGTGTGTTTGCCAAATCGACGAGCCGTGCTGCACAACCCTGTGGGACAGCGGTTGCGCGGCGTTGGCGGCCAGTTCACTGTGTGCGTCCGTCTGCCCATCGTGTGATGTGTGCGGAAACGGTTACTGTTCGTTTGAAGAAACCTGCCTTACCTGTCCGGCCGATTGCGGGCAATGCACCGGTGACTGTTGCTCGGCCCATCCCGGTCAAGGTTGCGAGGATCCGACATGCACCGATTGTGTGTGCACCGGCTTGGGCACCTGTTGCTGGTACAAATCGTCGTGGAAACAAAACTGCGCCGACCAGGCGGCCACGACTTGCGCGCCGTGGTGCTCGTGCGACGTGTGTGGGAACGGTCTGTGCGGACCCGAAGAAACCTGCTCGACGTGCCCCGCCGACTGCCAAAATTGCGGCGACGGCGTATGCGAGTGTCTGGAGGATTGCGCGAACTGTCCGAGCGACTGCGGGGGATGCCCGTACAATTGCCCCGTCGGGGACCCCAATGGGGACGGACTGGCCAACGTTACCGACGTGCAGTGCGGGATTCTCGTGGCGCTGGCGGCTTTGGCGGGTCAGGGAACGCCCTGGCCCGGCTGTCTCGCCGCCCCATTACCGAATGCTTGTGATGTGGACTGCAACGCGACGACCGATGTGACCGACGTGTTGTTGCTCATTGGAAAGGTATTGGTCAAGCCGCTCGACGGCCAGTTGGACAGCAACCAAAACGCGTGTGTGGACGCCTGCGAGAATGCCGTGTGTGGCGACGGTTTGTGTATTGCCGCGGAAGATTTGGGGAACTGTTTCAAAGATTGTGCTCACCCGGCAGCCGGATGCTGTGCGCCGGGGCTTCACCTCCCGTGCACCGACTCCGAATGCCTGGGGTGTATGTGTCAAGAAGATTCCAAGTGCTGCACGTTTCCGAGTTCGACCTGTAATCTTGCGTCCAGTGCGGCGGCGTGTGCGCCGGAATGCGGCTGCGGAACCTCCTGTTGCGCCCCAGGGGGCGTGGGTTGCCTCCAGGCCGCATGCGCGGCGTGCGTTTGTGCCAAAGACTCCGCGTGTTGCACGGTGTCGTGGGACACCGAATGTGTGGCGCTGGCCAAAGATGTTTGCAAAACGCCGTGCGGGTGTCCCTAACCATGCGTTGAGCTTGCGGAAATGCGGGTCAAATCAACCCGGCCATCCATCCCATCGCTTAGGGCCAGGAGCGCGGATACTATGAGGGTCAGCGGAAATAGACGAGTGAACCCTGTTCGGCTAATTTAGGCTGCCTTGTTCAGTCCCGGCCTTGCGGAATATTCCCGATATTCCTCAGTCCGGTCCCGGCCAATTCAGCGCTAAATTAGCTCGACCAGAGTCACTCCCGGCTTGAAGCTGACCCTCTATGAGGGTGGTTGGTAAAAAAATAAGCTACGCGAGCCATTGGCCTACTGCGTCGGTCCTGCCTCGGTCGGCCCATCCTCAGCGTACCATTGGGTACGCCTCCGGTGGGCCTCGG
>JABWCM010000350.1 GCA_013360285.1 Myxococcales bacterium | reverse complement strand
ACGCGCATCATCCAGGGACAAATCACCCGAAATCTGTATCTCCGATAAATCCACTGGTCCAAATCCCCGCTCGTGCGCAAGGCGGATGTGGTCGACGGTCATGGGGTCGATTCCAATGATATGACAACACACCGAATCAAACGCCACCTGATTGTTCCCAAGGACGACCATCCCCAAATCAAAGGGTATCGGAGTCAACATCCGACCTTCACCGGCGGTAACGGCGTCAATCGCAATCAGTTGCGGTTGGACGATGTACTGCAAATCGGCAACCTTTTCGTTCAATTTGTGGTCATGGTCTATCAACCGATGCCGGTCGTCCTGAATCCCGATGTAATTTTTGAGCGAAAACGTAACCGTGGTCCATGGATGCGCCTTAAACTTGGGGCAATTCACAAAAAAATCAGCTTTGGCGACAGGTTCAGGTGTAAAAAACGCATCCCGGAGCCTTCCCTGGTGATATAGAGGTATTTCCACCTGTGGAACTTCCTCAAAACAATGCAGAACCAGCTCTGAATATCGCTCAGCGAGCCGATAATATCCCGCCTCCTTAAATGAATAACGTGTCGGCACAGTGATGCCACATCGTTCCCCTATTGCAAGCTCGGTCAAGGGCTCAATTTTTCGATCGGATATCCCCAACAACACGCCCTCCATAAACTCGGGGCGGGTGTAGGCATTGGGAAAATATTCACCTGCCGCCACAACATTGGGTTTGATTAAGACCCGGCCTCGCGGACGTAGATCCATGGCCTCCATCCCTTCACGGACGATGGTTCGAATCCGTTGAACATCATAAGTTGGGCAATGGCGAAGAATGACATGATGATTGGTCATAACGTTCCCTGATAAAAATGATCTGCAGTGTGTGGTGTTTTAGATGAATTCCACGCCCTGGCCACCTCACCCGTAAAAGTTCCTGCGGCATACTCCCGATATTCCTCAGGTTTTTTGGAGGCGATCCGGCTCAAATTCGGCTGTATCATGAAAACCCCTATTCAACACCACACACCTAGGATGCTCCCAACAGTGTGACCAGGTCAATGCTTGGTTGTCACACTGCACACTCAACGTGTCTCATGTGACAGCACCCAGGGTCCAAAACAACGTTCACTGTGTTCATCGTGGCCCGTCCACCCCCTACAAAACAAGGAAAAAACAGCAGGTTATTTTCTTAGTCATATTGGCACAAACGTTGCTTATCGATATAGGCGCGTGGGATGAGGCGGAAAAAATTTGTCCTCCGTCGTCGATTGTGTCAAACCGTGGCTGTCGTGTGTCTCCCTGTGCCGAAACGCCATGGATCAGTGTGAATCCTTAGCCGCTTCATCCCATGCTCCCATTTTTTGTCGCCAACAGGTATCATTGCCAAACACATAAGGAGTATCAATCGTTTACAAACTGGTTGCGGCGGCTTGTAGGCGAAATTAGTTTCAATCAGACACTTTCAAACCTTGTCCAAGTCGGATTGTTTGTCCAGCTCCGACGGACAGCGGAATCATCCCGGGTGGCAGCGTGGATGAATCACTGCGACAGCGAATCAAACCTAGGATGATACGGGCAGTGTCACATCACAGCCAGTCGGATCCTACGAAGGATTGTGTCGGTGTTTGAAAGATGTCGTCGGGTGGTGGAGCGATGAGGGACAGGTGGCATGGGCCAAACACGACCAAGCGGCAAGGTCTGGCTCATCCAAGGTGGTTGCCATGTCAAGGGTAGGACAGGATCTTTGAGCAGAAGGACCAATTACCTAATCGCTTCGCCTCGTCTGTCCGGTGCAAGCCGTGGTCATCCCAATACCAGAAGACACGCTTTGTCGTTTCTCTGCGGTCTGTTGGGATGATCACGGCTTCACAACCTCCTTGACTCCGGTCCCAATTACCAAACCTGACCGTGATTATTCCGGAATCAGTGATACCTTCACCACCCTTCCCGAAGTGAGATTGCTCATCAATGAACGGTGATAACCGGGCGCCTTAATGGAAACCTTCCATGGTCCATCCGCTGGTCCTAAGCCGATGTGGGCTCTCAACGGAGCATGTCCAGCATATCCGGTCGTATGGGTGACGAATCTCCGAGCACCAAACTGATACGGATTGGTGACTTGAATATCCACGTCAGCAACGGGCAGACGACTTTCGCCCGTCACAATGAACGACAGCCACCCCCCGGACGTTTCAATCTGGTTCCACAACACCCGAACACTGTCTTCCGTGGACACGACACCATCCAAATCTCCATCATTGTCCAAATCGGCAACAACGGTGCTCGCGCCCCAGAAACTCGGAACAAACCGGGGATCGTGGGGTATCCACAACGGTTTAAACCGGCCAGGCAACCACTGAACACTCCACAAGTTTGCCTGAGGAACACCCCACCGGTCCGGATAACACAACTTATCCGGTAAAAATCCGCCGTCCGGAAGGCGAATACTCACGCCGGTCAACAAGTCGACGTCGCCATCACGGTCCAAATCCCCCGATGTGACACCCCACGAAACGGTTCGGTCGGTTGCCAGGCCAATACCGGTTGTATACCCCGACTCCACTGGAGACCTACAGGCGTGCCCTACATACACCTGGTCGGGCCCCAAATCTGTAATGACCGCGTCCAACAACCCATCCTGAGTAATGTCCGCCACGTGAATCCCCATCCCATGATTATACAAGAACCTAAAAGGATCGTCCCCTACCATCGACAATCCGCCCGAAGGTCCAAACGTGAACATTTGGTTAACACCAAAGTCCCGTACCGTAACAAGATCGGGTTGTCCATCATCGTTGATATCCCCCTTGGCAGCACCTAACCACAAACCATCCGAAAAAGGTGGGCATACCCCGGACGATGTCACCCGGTACACGCCATCAGCCCCCTGGGCCATACACCGAAGCCAGCCGGTTTCGGGAATATCGGAAAAAATCTGTACGTCACGGCCACCGCCTGGATCAACCGACAACCCGGTACACGGAATCAGGACCGGCGGAGAGCCACCCACCAATAATTCCATCGGCGGCCGGCCGTCCAAATCAATCGGCAACGTAATCAACAGCCGGGTCCCCGAAAGGTCATCGGGAAATTCCCCGGCCCTTGGTGAAAAATCCCAACTCCTTGTTCCCGTGGACAAAAGCCATCCCAGTTCGCCGTCGGCACTTCCGATCACAACGTCCTGGTCTTGATCCAAATCGACGTCCAACACCGTACACGAAGCCGCTGGCCCAAACCGATGCAGCGGGACCACGAAGCCAGAATCAACAGCGGTTTCCCGGGTGATCGGCCCAAAATGAATCCGTACTACCGGCTGACCGGCAACCACTTCACCCCACAGCAGGTCCAACGCACCATCTAAATCGAGGTCTTCCACCACCAGGCAGTGGGTTGGAAAATCTGTAAGTACAAACCGTTGTATCGACCAATCGATTTCGCCTAACGGTATTTGAGGTACCGGGGGCAAAGGCAAAAAAGGCGGATCACATGCCGAAGAGTCCGTTCCAGGCGTCACAACAGTGTCAGCGGTAGTATTTGTGGAGTCTGTGACTCCAAGGAGATCCGCGCCAGCCTCCGTAGCGTCCAGCACCGTGTCGACTACCATCTGGTCATGGATTCGTTCGGTGTACGTGTCAACGTCAGAGGGTGTGGCCGACGATGAGCAACCCAACACACCTGCTGCGGATACTATAAAAAGAAACACAAAAACCGGTTCGTAAACCAGCAACGGGTGAGCATACAATGAACCATGTGGGTGAAATAAGAACCGAACCATTCTACCAGTGTGCTTAGCCGGCAACGAGCGTCAACACCCACGACAGTCCGACCCAAGCTCCCATTGCACTTCCGATGGTAGACGCCATCGCCACCACCAACACCCGGGTAAACGGATTACGGAAAAAACCACGTACCGTTTGAACGTCGTCGGCAATCCGCTGGCAGTCGGCGACAGTGGGTTTGCGTAACCAGGCTTCGACAAGACCCACAAACATGCCGCAATTGATGAGCGGATTTAACGAAGTAATCGGCGATGCAATCCCTGCCGTCACGACTGACAACAATTTGCCGCCGGCCAGTGCCGTCAGCAATGCGGCAAATACGGTGTTCGGAAGTACCCAGGCGTTGAGCAACTCCGCAAAGGTCTGCCCTTCATTTTTCGAAATACCTACGTAAAACGCCGCAAGAATAATGGCTGGGATGACCCATTTCAACCAACCCCAAGCCTTCGACTTGGGCGGCAGCTCTTTCAACGCGTTGCGGTCAATCGGCTTACCCAATTGTTCCAACATGCCAGGTACATGGGCCGCGCCGACAACCGCCACAATCACTTTTCCTGGGGAATCCGTAATCGACGACATCATAAATTGGTCTCTTTCGTCGATCAGCGGCCCTTTGACTTCGGGCAACGCTTTGGCAAACTCGGCCATCATTTCCGATAAATGAGCTTTTTCTTTGAGTTTCTCAATATCGTGGGCCGATGGGTCTGCCTCCGAGGGGAACAAACTTTCGATAATCCCGCCGAACAACTGCGCCCGTTTCCACAGCCCCAGCTTTCCCCAGGTCCTTTTCAGCGTGATATGAACATCGCGGTCGATCAGTTCCAAGTTGGCTCCAACGGTTTTGGCACATTCGGCACCGGCCAACAATTCGGCTCCCGGCCGAACCCCGAGTTCTTTACCAAGGCGCCTCTGATAAGCACCAATAGCCAAATTCGCCAACAGAAACAAGGTCTTCCCTTCTTTGATCACCCGAAAGATGTCCATGTTGGCCCAACGATTTTCGTCGGTAAGGGCAGCATACCGCGCTTCACACAACTCCACACAAACAGTGTCTGGTTTGACCAACGCGATCGTATCCTTCACTTCTTGGACACTTTTTTCCGACACGTGGGCTGTTCCGATAAGATAAACGGTCTTTCCGCCATGCTCCAGGACCACTACGTTAGGGGATAGTTCCATAAATTCGCTCGATCAGGGATGAAGAAGATGTTGTGCTCGGAAATCGTGCCGGGTCACCGTCCCACATCACGACTTGCGGCATATACGTTACTTAGGCGGGGCGTGCAACCATGTCGCCATCTTAATACAAAACAACGAGCCATCCGGCATCACACGTAATGCGGATGTTCATGCTGGCTGGATCCACCGATTGAGTATGCGCAATGTGTCCAATTTTTGTGCACTCAGGTATCTACATACGGCCCATGCCTGACTTTTTTGCATATTCGGGACACTTGAGTAACAAATAACGTCACATTTTTAGCATTACAATGCTCTTGAGTGACAAATTACGTCACATTTTTGGGTCACTCAGGTATCTGCATGAGTGTCCAAGTTGACTTATTTGTGAAGTCAGACGGATGAGTAACAAAAAATGTCACCCACTTCGTGTTTGCATACGGCTGCTGCCTCCAAAATCTGGTTTGCGCCGGGGGGATCACCCACCAACATAAGCGTTTTGGGCATTACAAACACGGGAGCGACCGATTATCAGCACCGTCGCTGAAACAACTCCGGGAAAACCTTTTGTGCAAGAGCCGAATTTGGACGCACCACGTGTTTGGGGCCGTCGAAAGGACGCAACTCTCCCTCACCAAACCGATCAAGGTATTCCTGTTGAACAC
>JABWCM010000349.1 GCA_013360285.1 Myxococcales bacterium | reverse complement strand
ACTCCTTGCGGAATATTCCCGATATTCCTCAGTCGTGCCGCTGCCAATGCAGCTAAAAATCGCCGTTTTGGGGATGATTTCCCATTTATGGAACACCCTATTAGATGGTGTTTAAATACTTAAACACCCTCTTAATAAGACCATCGGAGGTCTGCAAACAGTGTTCGACCTCGCTGTTTGACCACCGCTTCGGAAATGTCTTCACCAACCGGGTGTTCGACGCGCCAGTCCAACAAATTCCTCAGCCCGATCGCATAAGACAAACGAAACTGCGGAATATCCCCTGTCAACGACAAATCCCACAGCAGCGGTAGTTCGGTTGTATCGCCGTTTCGGTCGCGGCGCTCACTTTCCACGGCAAACCTACTGGCCAACCGTGCCTGGGGACCCGAAAGAGGGACAACCGCTTTGATTGCGGCCAAGTGCTCGGGGGAATTGGGAATCTTGTCGCCATCCAGCCAATTTTTCACCCGCGTGCGCTGGAACGAATATTGTACGCTGAACATCCACCCACGGCGGAATTCGCGACGCAGCTCGATCTCTGCTCCACCCGTCAGCACATTGTCTTCAATGTTTTGATAAGCCAATGGATCCGTTTCTTCTCCTGATCCAACCTGCTCAATCAAATCCACGATTGCGTTAAAAAAAACAGCACCCGTAATGCTGATTCCGGCGTCAAAACGGTGTGTGTACTCCAATTCACCCGTATAAATAACTTCCGGCTCCAAATTTGGGCTTGGAATCTGAGTGATGCCGCCATCCCAGTAAGTTAACTCATACACGGAAGGAGCGCGAAATGCCCGCCCGCCCATTAATTTCAACGTGTCGACGTCGGTGGGGTGGAACAAAAATGCAGCGCGCGGATTAACCGAGAACAAAAAACGGTCTTCGGAACTGCCATCAGACTGAGGCAGGTCGCTGATTTGCCAGGCATCAAATCGAGCGCCTACGGACATTCCGAGCCACGAAATCGGCGAATAATCGGCTATGAGGTAGGCGGCGAACTGCTGGAATGGGTGGGATTCGTCGAGGTAAATTTCGTCATTAACAGCGTATTTTCCCGTAGCCTCATTCGTGAAATGAAACTGGGCTTCCCCACCAATCGTAAATCGCCCACCATCAAAAGGACGCCACACGACTCGAACATCAGCGCCCGCCCAATTGCCGGTGAAATCTTCCAGTGCGGTTCCTGTTTCCGGGTCATCGTACGGAAACACCCCTTCGTAAAGGTAATGATCGAAGTACAACCGACCTAAAAAGTGTACTGATTCTGACAACTCGGGCTCAAAACGAACCTCAACAAACGCGCGCTGGTCATTGCTGGCGGTGTCGGGATCACCAAAAATGGTGCCAAAGGCCGCGGTTGGAATTTGTTTGTCGCGGCGATGAAAGTAGCCAACAATGGTGAAATCTTTCCACCCAAAGCGGGCTAATACACTGCCGGCGTCAAATCCGCCGACGTTGCGGGCAAACCCGTCGGTTGATTCGGCTGTACCAGCGAAGGACGGGAGATAGATGTCGGTCCCTTGCGCGGTCAATCCACCGGCCATCAACCACATGTAGGCGTCGTCGCCAAGCGGTGTACCGCCGTCAACAGTCGCTCGAAAGGCGTTGTCGGTCGCCGCAGATACCAACCCACGTACGTAATAGGGGGGGGCCTGCTCTGGTGTAACCAGGTTGAGCACTCCAAAGAACGCGCCGGTTCCGTACAATGCCGAACCGGGACCTCGAACCACCTCAATTCGGTCCAATGTGTCAATATCGATCATTTGGTCATACTCAATGTACGATGACCCAACCCAGTTGTCGTTCAACGTATGGCCATCGATCTGGACCAACATTCGGTTTCCGTATTGGCCGAACGGGCTGAATCCGCGTATACCTGGTGCAACATAAGTCAAGTCATCGCTAAGATACATACCTCGGACACCCCCGAGGGCGTCAGCCGAATGCCGATAACCGAAGGCTTGGATTTCCCGTTTTCCCACCAACGTGACGCTGGCCGGCGCATCCGAAACGGATTCAACCTGGCGGGAAGCCGCGGCAACGTCCTCCACAATCACCAAGTTGCTTTCGACCAATGCTTTTTCGTTTGACACTACGTCGACCTGCTGCGTCACGCTGCGAAACCCTTCCAATTCAATCGTCAGCGTGTGAGTTCCGGTCGGAATTCCGTCAATGACCGCTGGTGTAAAACCTACCGGCTTGCCGTCCAGTAAGATAAGAGCGTCCCGTTCATCCGCCTGGACCACAAGAGATCCGGTTTCGCGCTCAAGTGTGGCGGCCACTTCGGTCATCTTTTGGGGTTCCATGACCACGGACACGGTTTTTGTAACATAGCCGTCGGCACGGAGCCGTATATCGTGGCTGCCTGGGCGCAGCTCAAGAACAAGCGGGGTTACACCAACAAGTTTCTCATCCGGAGTTCCGAAGTGCACGGCGGCCCCCGGCGGATTGGATTGCAGTTTTAACGTACCTAAAATAGGCGACAATTTTGCGTTTACGTTTGTGGTTTGGCCGATTTTGACTTGCACGTTTTCGGTAATAAAATCGTGATATCCTTCAGATTCGAGCAACAGGGTGTACTGTCCTGGAGAAAGTGCCAATGTGAGTGGGGTTTGTCCATAAGAACCCAAATCTTTACGGTCGATATACAATCGAGCCCCGGCGGGGTCTGTGTCGATGTGGACGAGAGCTACGTAGGGACGTACGCGGGCCAACGCGTTGTCGACCGCCGCTTTGTCGTCGTCGCTGAGTTCCGAGGATAGGTAAGCGTTATAATACCGGAATGCTTCGACATATTGCCCTGACTGTTCATAACACCTTGCTGCGTTAAACAACACATTCCGGTTTGGCGACAAGCGATTCGAGGCAAAGTAATAAGCCAGTGCTTCCCGAAACTGCCCGGCTCGGTATGCTTCGTTTCCCAAACGGAACAATACCTCCGCCTCGTCGGCGACGCCGGTTGTCACTTGCGACCAACTTGGCGTAGGCGCTGCCACAAAAAATAACGCCGCCAGCCCAAGCTGGAAGCCAAACAATGGTAAGATGACCTGTCTTCGAGTTAACTTAATCATTGGGTCGCTCCGAAGAGGGTACCACATCACCGACTTCCTTTGATTTCCAACGAAGGTTTGGGCGGCTTTCCGGAAGCGGCAGCATCGGTGGGTTTTTTCTTGGGTGGTTTGCTCACAACGGCAGGTGTGGGTTTAGGTTCTTCCTGTAACACGACACCGATTTGTACCGCGGCAGAGTCGGGAACTCCCTGGGACACTTGTTTGTCAATGTAGCCGGCGCGCCGGAACACAAAAACACGTGGGTGGATGAATTCGCGACGATTGACTACTGTGTCGAAGGGGGTTTTACCCAACAACTGGTCTCCGTCGAACACATCGACACCAGATGGCGTGGATACAAACGATAACGTGATGTCCTGCGGAACTTCCGAAGGTACGGTGGAACCTTGTGTGGGAGGCGGAATCGTCGTAGTCGGCGACACCGCAACGATGACCGTGGCCTGTTCCGGAGGGTTTGTTGAACCCTGCTCCACAGAATTGTCCGGTATTTTGAGTGATTCCACAGGCATGAGTTCTGGCTCCAGCGTCTTTTTTTCCGCCGGATGGTCCTCTGATAGGGTAGCGGGCACCGACACAATCGAGGACTTCGGTAGCGGCGTTGGGGGGGCGTCTGGGCCAAACAGTGCGTAGACTCCCCCCACTCCAACCAACACCGCGAGGATTAACAACGGCAAAACCCAGCGGGGAACCGACTGTTGTGGGCGAAAATCCGCGCCGGTTTCCGTATTTGGGGTTTCGATCACCGCGGGAGCAGAAATCGCACCGGCCGATGATTCAGCATAGTCCGCGGTCACAACCGGCATGATCCCGGTCAATCGTCGGCCTACTGCCGTAATTTCCGCTGAGTACGCCGGCAGCATACACAACGCCGTCACCAGTTCGTCCATCGACTGGTATCGTTTGTCAGGATCTTTATGTAGGCACCGAAAGATGATGTGTTCAAGGTCTGATGGAATGTCGAGGTCTGGTTTGAAGGTCCTAAGTGGTGGAGGATTGGTCTGCACCTGTGCTTTGACCAATTCGTTCATCGATGACGAAGAACCGGAACGTTTAAAGGGTGGCCTGCCCACCAACATTTCGTAAAGTAGGATACCAAGCGAGTAGATATCGCTTCGAGCGTCGGTCTCCATATTTAAGACCTGCTCCGGCGACATATAGGCAGGTGAACCGACCAAGGTCCCATGCAGAGTCAGATCTTCATCAACGTCGTCAGCAATGCTTTTCACCAGCCCAAAATCCAACACCTTGACGAATTCCGGATCGTTGCCGCGATGTACGAGCATGATGTTAGGTGGTTTGAGATCACGATGAACTACGCCGGCGCGATGGGCCTCCTGCAACGATTGAGCGATTTGAACGGCGATGTGAATAGCATGTCCGGTGCTCAGGGGGCCGTTTTGTGCCAACAACTGGCGTAACGTTTTCCCGTCAAGGTACTCCATGACCAGGTAAAAATGATTGGTTTCGGGAATGGTCCCGTAATCGTGAATAACGACGGTGTTGGGATGGGTCAAACGGGCCGTACAACTGGCCTCCCGCAAAAATCGTTTTTCATGTTGTGGATTCGCTGCGTTGTTGCTTTCAATCGGCGACAGAATTTTGATGGCAACCGGTCGATTCAAGGGCTCCTGGATGCCTTTGTATACGCGCCCCATTCCCCCACGCGCCAAGAGCGATTCGATTCGATACTTCTCACCGATTCGCTGACCCAGCATGGGATCCGCAACAATTTCATTAGGTTGGGGAGCGTCTTTTTCGCTCATAGAAGAAGCCATGCCTTTTGAAGCCCAACAAATCAGGCCACACGGTACCAGTACTCCAGATTGCACCATTGAGCGTTTCTCGTAAAGTATACACCTTGTGTTTCAGCATTTAGGAATGCAGGATACGTCGCGATAACACAGGAGCGAAAAATGGGTGAGATAACGCGCTACGATGTATTGATTTTGTCTGAACTTAACGATTTTACGCTGACAAATGCGGGAACGCGCAGCCTGATTCAATATCTTTCCGCGACCAACGTCGGTCGACCGTTTGACGAAGCCGTTGCGACCACGTGGCAAGAGGTTTATTTGAAGCCGGGAGCATCCGCGCATACACCTTTTGTGACGGGAGCTACATCCACACAAGATGCCCCGTTTCTGGAACTTGTGGTTCGCGGCGGGCGTAACCCCGTGCCGATGCGCTACGGAATCGAGGGAACGTTTCCTTTTTTTATGGAATTTCGTGGCAGTTTGTTCAAAGACCCGATCGGACTGTTTCGATCCAAGCTGAAAGATGTATTGGGATGTCGAATTCGAGTATTTTATCAAGAACACCAGGGGTTATTGCCCCACGAAACTGTTCCGGACGACGAAAAACCGACTGACATGCCGAAAACTGCCGAGGGAGTGGGTGGGCGAGTCGGAACTCGAGTGGAAGAGTTTTAGCTCGGAGTTTGTGAAAAAATATGGGCGCGGGCTGTGGGCGTGGATTTGGCGGCGAATCGGCTAGGAAAAAGTCGAGTAATATCGGGAATATTGCGCAGACTTT
>JABWCM010000348.1 GCA_013360285.1 Myxococcales bacterium | reverse complement strand
CTCGATATTGCCTCAGTCGGGTCTCGGCCAATTCAGCGCTAAATTAGCTATCTCAGGGTCACTTCCTTATTTCCGCTGACCCTCTGAGAGGGTGTTTGGATCGGCTGGAAAGGTTCATCCGATTCAACGACCGGCGACCACGCGGGTGTGGCGTAGTCGCCATCAGTCGTGCTGATCTTCACCACATGTCTGCCGTCCGCATCCGTAATAAACAATTGTTTTTTTTTTCGATCCCCACCACGCCCGCTGCCGGCAAATACAATGTAACGACCGTCGGGGGACCAAGCCGGATCTTCGTGAGTTCCCGGGCCATTTGTGAGCCGCCGAACCGCTCCGGAATCCACAGCCACGGTAAACAAGTCGAATTGTCCATTTCCAACCATCGCGTTGTACACGATCAGTGAACCGAACGGATGCCAATCTGGGCTCGTGCAGTAGCTGCACCCTGGTGTAACACACCGAACATCAGAACCGTCCACATTCATGACAAAGATTTGGGGCGCACCGTTACGATTGCTGACAAAAGCCAACTTTTTTCCATCCGGACTAAATGTTGGACTGGTGTCAATGGCGGAATTTTGGGTCAGCCGGCTGTAAATTTCTCCATTTGTTCCATTAAGAAGATATATCTCTGTGTTTTCATCTTTGCTGAGAGTGATCGCGACGAGTTTTCCATCGGGACTCCATTCAGCGCCCATGTTCAGATTCTCATAGGTCGAAAACGGTTTTTCGTTGATATACAAGTGAGTTGTGCCCCGGCGATAGCCGGTGTAGGCAATTTGGTTGTCTCCCGGAGCAAAAGTGGGAAGAACATTGATATCATCCGAATTGGTCACCAACGTCTCTTTGCCGGTATCGAGTTCAATCAACCCGATTTCTTTGTTCCCCAGTGGAGTTGGCCGCACGGCGAACGCGATTTTAGTCGACATGACCCCAGGTCGCCCCGTGAAATGAATCAAGAGATCATCCACCCACCGAATCAGGCGGCTGCGGGCGTTGTCATGGTTAATCAGTTGCCGATCGTGCCTGAGAGGAACGTGGCGCCCCTCTTCCACCAGATAAAGATAAAGGTCGAGCACACGTTCGTTACCCGGCACAACCCCAACTGTCCCTTTAATCACTGCGTATGCTCCGGCGCGGCTCCAATCCGAAAACGCAATCGCCCGTGGCTGGTACCCTTCGGCTGCAGCGCCCGTTGGTGCCTCATCGGCCCGCAGCACGTCAAAAAACAGAGTGGGAACCAGCATCGCGCGGAGTGTGGTTGCCAACGACTGCGTCAACTCCGCTTCGGATCCATCCGGGGTGATGTCGCTAAACGGCGCAACCGCAACAGGGAACAGGGGTCGAACTAGGTTTTCGTTCGGACCTCGACAGAGTCCCGCGAAACAGAACCCTCCCTGTAACACCCTACAATCATCTTGGGTGGTACAGGGCCAATTGGCCACAGCAGATGGCTCAAAAATACGAGTTCCAACGACAAAAATCAGGCCGATCACAACGATTCGGCATAACCCACGTGAAACCGAATACCGGAGATATGTCGACAACTTATCTTCCGGTGGGTTCATCGTTCCGCCTGCCAGAAAAAGCACAAGATAGAAACAGGATACTTCATTTATCGCCGAAACAACTTCCCATCCAACCTAAGCGCTATCTTACCGGAATTTATGTTGGCTACGACGTCAGGGGGTAATTCCGGCAGTCGCGCGGAACCACCTTCTTTTGGCATAAATCGTTTGAAAGTCGCGATAGCGGCCGAGTCGAACTGTGGATTCTGCGATTTACGCACCAAGTTGTATTCCTCGATCGTTCCGTCGGGTTTGATTTTCAGCTTTACGCTCAAACTTAACTTCATGAGGCTGGCATCCGGCAAACTGGGGGGCAAGATAAACTGATTCCCAATCGCAACCTGTAGTTTTGCGATAGCTGCGTTCATCTCTTTTCCCAGCGGATCCGTTCCCTCCGCCAATCCGATGGGAGTACCGATGATATCGTTCAATGCGGTCGGGCGCTTCCGCGGATCATCATCCCGTGGAGCATTTAAGATATCATCCAGAGTTTTCACTTTGCGGCGCTTATCCAACTCCTGAGGTTTGGGAACCGGCTCCATTTTCAGTTCTTTCGGCTCCGGCGGGGTCTCCTCTTCAATATTGATCGCCTCTTCAATGATTTCGGGTTGTTCGTATTTGACGAGTTTAGGCAACTCATTGGGAACGGGTTCTTTAAGACCTAACTTAGGAATGATCGCAACTTCGATAAAATCGAGTTCGGGAACCTGCCCGGCATCAATAGGACGCCGTTTGGCGGAAACTTCCCCAAAACCGCAGCGCCGATCTTCGCCACACCGATTTCGGCTGGTTTTAGGTGTCTCGGGGAAAATTTCTCCGGAGTTGGACCCGGAAAAGATCAACACGACCAAGGCCAAGGTATTCACGACCAACGCGCCAAACGCACTGACCGCCACGAATTTGGGGTCAAATGCCGCGGTTTCCCATCGGTCGCGGGCCGAATTGATCAATGCCCCGGAATCAACCCGAACATTCACTTTGACTCCTCCAGATCGGCATCGGCTACAAGTCCAAATTTGTTGATACCGGCTTTTCGCACCCGCGCCATCGTCGATAAAACCCGGCCATAATCCAAAGACCGGTCGGCACGTAAATACAACTCACCGTCCGCCTTTATCTTTTCGTTATCAATGAGTTTTTGCTCAAGAGCATCCAAACACAACTTGAAGTCCTGGTCGGACAAATCCTTTGTGGATGGTTTATTCACCAACGCCACACACTGAACAATACGTGTATCACCGACATAAAAGTCCCAGTTGGTGTCCAGTGTTAACACCATTTTTTTATCCTGCGACAAATTAACCTGCTCAGCATTGGTTTTGGGCAAATCTACCGGAACCTTTTGCGACGGATGCTCTTCTACTTTGACAATCTCCTCTTCAACTACCTCTTGTTTCAATTCCTCAAGTTCCTGTTCCGCACGAACAGCGTCCACGCTCGAGGTGATCATAAAAATGATGAGCAACACCAACATAACATCGACCAACGGAGTTACGTTGATTTCAGCTAAAACCTGGTTTTTGTCCCCTCCGGAATCCACTGACATTCCCATGAACAATCCTTTTTGGAGCTAATCACCCAATCACAGAATATGGCGCCGAACCACATTGAGAAATTCTGCAGAAAATGACTCAATTTCAGCAACACTAAGCCGAATCTTCCGCACAAAAAAGTTGTAAGCCATCACGGCGGGTATAGCCGCAAGCAGCCCAATTGCCGTCGCGACCAACGCTTCGGCAATATGAGGCGCAACACTCGTCAACAGATT
Organism: Myxococcales bacterium; assembly: GCA_013360285.1. Taxonomy (GTDB): domain Bacteria; phylum Myxococcota_A; class UBA9042; order JABWCM01; family JABWCM01; genus JABWCM01. Next base: position 2,283 of record JABWCM010000348.1, on the reverse strand, counting down.
CTGGTTGGGATTGATATGGGCAAATGCCTCCATAATTCCCCAAACAGTACCAAATAGACCAATAAATGGTGCTGCACTACTGGTTGTAGCCAGAAAGGGAACCAGGCGTTCCAGTTCGGTCGTTTCGTTAAGCATAGCCCGTTTCAATGCACGCTCCACATTCTGAAGACCGTCATCATCGGTTGTCGCTGGGCGAGTGCCATCGACTCCTGCGGCATTTTTTTGGTCCTGGGCTGTTCGTAACCGGGATATTTCCATGTATCCAGCTTTGAACACTTTCGACACCGGAGCAGACGACAATTCTTCGGCACGCTGGTAAATCGCATCCAAATGCCGCGATTGCCAGAATGCGTCCATAAACGACCGGGACTGTGTTCGGATCTTGCGAAAATACAAATATTTATAAATGATCACAAACCAGCAGATGGCCGACATCGATACCAGGACCAAAAGGACACCGGTCACGACCCAGGATTCCAACAAACGCGCCATGAGGCTTTCCGTCATGGAGATCCCGCCATCTTGTGACGCCTGGGCAAATACAAGGTTAAGAGCGTGGTATTTAAGCATGAACTCCTCAGCAATTCGGTCGGAAAACGACCGACGTTTGAAGCAAAATCGGGTAACATGACGCCAAGCCTGTGTCAAAAAAACACGAATCGGCGTTTCTCCGGAGGGTTGGTTTCGAAATCGGCGATTCCAAGGGCGAGTCTGTTCATCATGGCTGTGGCCTGCACGTTGGTGTCCGCATGTGTCGCAAAAGAGGCGGCACGCCCGAAACCCATGCTGGATGTTGCGATGTTCGGTCGAGCCAAGTCGGAGCCTGTTCGGGCAACTTTGCCGCCACCTGTGGCTGCGTCTAAACCGCCGACTGTACCCAAACCCGTCCGCACACAATCCGACGACCCGTTGCGGGATATTGAGGATTGGGTACGAAGCTCTGTAGTGCGTGCGCTTGGTAAAGACGAGACACCACCTGGTCTGGACCGAGGTCTGGATGTGGCGTGCAGACATACTTCGCGAGCCCTGGTCGATGGCGGCACGATGGACGGCGCCGCATCTCACCTCCGAATGCAGCTTCAAAGTGAACAAATCACCGATGTAAGTTACTATCCCTTTACAATTGAGATGGCTTTTACAGAGGATCCAACACCTTGGGTTGAATTTGTTCGCGCCGAATCTCAAGGACGCGGGGTCACCCAGGTGGGTGTCGGAGCAGTGGCAAAAGGACCGGATACAGCCCTGGTCACGATTGTATTGTTACGACGCCTTCTTACGTTGTCTGCGTTTCCTCGGGAAGTAGAGCCCAATACGACCCATCTGTTATGGGCCAAACCAACCGGTCCGATGATCAAAAACCCCCATGCCGTGGTCTGGTCTCCTTCGGGGATGATCCGCGACATCGCAGTAAAACCCAGCGGAATGTCGGTAGAAATTCCGATTACGTTTGACGACGGGCACGGCCGCTACGTGGTGCAGATCCTGGCCGAAGATATCCATGGGCAGCAGGTTACCAACCAGCTTGACGTGTGGGTCGGTCAACCTGCAATGCGTGTGGAAAGCGCTGCTATCTTACCAATGGAACCAGCGGGAGATCCACGAACAGAAGAAAAAAAGATGATGGAAATGCTTAATCATTTCCGCAAAGCCAATGGTCTAAAACCACTCGTCTTTGATCCTATCTTACAGGCATCGGCGCTGCGCCACAGTACAGACATGCGCGACGGTCGTTTTTTTGGCCATCGGTCACCCAAATTCGGCGATCTGCGGCAACGTACCCCCCGTTCTGGAACCACGGTCCCGGAATTGTTGCTGGAAAATATTGCGGTCAGTGCTGCGGTTTCCTGGGCACACGATGGACTCACCAACAGCCCAAGCCATCGCCGGAACCTGCTGGACCCGGATATCACCTCGGTGGGAATCGGCATTGCGGTCAGGAATGGAAGCAGGATGCAGATTGTCTATGTGACACAACATCTAGGGCGATGGCCCCGGCAAGCAAAAGATTGACATAACCGCCTGAACCAATGAAGATTCGGGCGAATTTCCGGGCAATAGGTGACCGGTGTTGAAGGGGAGTAATGAGGGTCCAGCGGAATTTGCGTCGGACCGTTCCTTCAAGAAGTCGAATCGTACAAAGAGGCTGGGAAAAAATATGGGCGCGTTTTGGGGCTGCGAATTTTACGCCGAATTGGACTCGAAAAACCCGAGTCATATCGGGAATATGGCGCAGGGTTTTTCGGAGCCAAGTCGGCCAAAAGTCGCCGGCACCAGGGCGCGCAG
>JABWCM010000347.1 GCA_013360285.1 Myxococcales bacterium | reverse complement strand
GATCTCGATCGCCAAGAAGTACACCAACCGCGGCCTGCAGTTCCTCGACCTGATCCAGGAAGGCAACATCGGCCTGATGAAGGCGGTCGACAAGTTCGAGTACCGCCGCGGCTACAAGTTCTCGACCTACGCCACGTGGTGGATCCGGCAGGCGATCACCCGCTCGATCGCCGACCAGGCGCGCACCATCCGCATCCCCGTGCACATGATCGAAACGATCAACAAGATCGTGCGCACCGGCCGCCATTGGCGCAGTCTCCGCCCGCAAACCACTTCGTTTGTCCACAGCGCCCAGTTTCAGCGTCTACAACAAAACGTCCATCTTCAAACACGAGTCCGTCAACGCCGCCGAACGTGTCCGCGAGTTTTGCCTGACCGACTGCGACCACGATCAAATCAGCGGCAATAACATGTTCGCTGCCGGGAATCTCAACAAGACTACTTCTTTTGTCTCGGCTTGCAGGACTTACTTTAACACAACGAATGCCGGAGGCACGTCCATCACCGACAATTTCAACCGGCCTTCTCCCGAAAAACGCCGTTGCACCACACTTTTTTGCCGCATTCCATTCGTGAGCATATGCGCTCATCGAATTTTCGTCGCGCCGATACACCAAAGATACGTTTGCGACCCCAAGTTCGAGCAGTTCGCGGGTAACGTCGATTGCGGTGTTTCCGCCGCCTACCACCAGAGCCTGCGAAACGCCGTTAAGATTAAACGTGGGGTCGAGTTTGATCTTTTCGATAAGATCCACCGCTCCTACGACCCCTTCCTGGGTTTCACCCGGAATATCAAGACGTCCGTCAGCTCCTAAGCCGATTCCGACAAAAATAGCGTCATAATTGGCTTGTAACCAATCGATATCGATGTCGCGTCCCACGACGGTCCCGGTGTGCAGTTCAATTCCAAGATCCAAAATGTAATTGACCTCTCGTAAGGCGTCGGTTGCGTGCATTTTGTAAGGCGCAACGCCCGTAACATTGAGTCCACCCGGTAGTGATCGAGCTTCGTAAATGACTGCGTGAAAACCCTGGCGAGCCAATTCGGCTGCACAAGAGAGTCCCGCGGGCCCTCCTCCAATGATCGCGACGCGTTTTCCGTTGGGTTCACCCGCGGCATACAGCCGAATGTTGTTGCTAAATAACCACTCTGTTGCATAACGCTGCAGGCGACCGATCTGGATAGGGGGGACCTTCATGTCGTTGTAAACACATCGACCTACACATAACACTTCGACCGGGCACACCATGGAGCACGAATGGCCTAAAATGTTGGCGTCAAGGATCGTTTTGGCAGCCCCACGCAGATCATCACTGGCAATTTTTTTAATGAATCTCGGTATATCGATGGCAGTTGGGCAAGCCTGTATGCACGGTGCATCAAAACAATAAAGGCACCGATTGGATTCAGCCCGGGCTTGAGACTCGGTATATAGAGGCTTTGCGTCGTTCAGTTGTTCTTCCGCTCGGCCGTTGGGAAGGGGTAAAAATCGTTCAGTCATGAATGTTCGTCTTCCATTGGTGGCACCAAAAAAGAATAAATGTAAGCTAGGTTTTTGCTACATACAAGCGGACTTGGATGCGGAAATTTTGACCCCGATACCCCGAAGAAAACCGATTAATATTGGGGTTATTGCGCGGTTTTTTCGGGGTGGCGGGGACAAAAGTAGCCGTTCAAGTTCGGTCAGCTATTTTTTACGGGTTGCATGGCTTCTTGGGGGCGTGGGGACCAAAATCCCCCGATCCAACCTGAACGCCACATTTTTTCACAAATTCGGGTTATTCGTGGGAGTAAGGGAACGAATCTCGTCGAACTAGTGTACGTTTTTCACAAGCTTCGCGGCAAGAGTGCCGAAATGCAGTCGGGTTCAGGTCGCCGCCTCAAGGCCGTGTTCGACGGGCTGCAAGTCCACTTCCGTGCGGTACTAGTCCGTGCCCCAAGATTCGCTTGCATTTCGACCATTACAGCCGAAAGATGGCAGAAAATAGCCCGCCATGTGCGAATCTGTTATCGGATTGACACTCTCGCCCGCAGCTTTCGAGAAGCCTGTGCGACCTGTCTGTGGGTGACTTTGCTTGACACATATTTTGGGCACACCGTACATTCAACGGCGTTTGCGATTGTTCTCAATGACAAACGGCTATGGAGACATCTGGATGCACGACCGCCTGTTGAATTTTATTGACGGACGCTGGGTACCTTCTACCACCGGGAGGGAGACAGAAAACCGAAACCCGGCGACCGGCGATTCTTTGGGAACAATGCCGCTGTCTGGGGCTGACGATGTGGAAATTGCGTGCCAGGCCGCGCAGCGCGCCTTTCGTTCGTGGCGAAAAACTCCGGCGCCGAAACGAGCCGAGGTCGTTTTTAATGCCTGGCGTTTATTGGGCGAACGTGCTGAACAAGTGGCGATGGCACTGTCCCTTGAGGAAGGAAAGACGCTGAACGAGGCGCGCGGTGAGGTGTCAAAAACGAGATCATTGCTTGAATTTTTGGCAGGAGAGGGGAGGCGCCTCTGGGGCCAGGTCATTCCGTCAGAGATGCCGAACACTCAATGTTGGACGATGCGGGAACCGATCGGTGTCGTCGGACTGATCACACCCTGGAATTTCCCTGTTTCCATTCCATTTTGGAAGAGCGCGCCGGCATTGATTGCCGGCAACACGGTTATTCTAAAAACAGCGGAGCAGACGCCGTGGACTGGTACACTTTTGGCACAAATTTACGCCGATGCGGGAGTGCCTCCCGGCGTGTTGAATGTACTGCAAGGCTGGGGTCACGAATGCGGTGCCGCGATTGTTGAACATCCTGGAATTAAAGCAATCAGTTTTACTGGTTCCACCGAAGTAGGGACCGCTATCTATACCAAGGCTGCTCCTATGTTAAAAAAGGTGCAGGCAGAAATGGGCGGGAAAAACCCGATCATTGTTCTCGAAGACGCCGACGTGGAGCTTGCGGCCGCGGCAGCGGTTGCAGGTGCGTTCGGGTCAACCGGTCAGCGGTGTACCGCCACCTCGCGCGCTTTGGTGCACCGTTCTGTTTACAACGCTTTTATTGAGTGCGTTGTGTATCTGACGCGAAAGATCAAGGTGGGGTTGCCTTTGGACCCAACAACACAGATGGGGCCGGTGGTGGACGAGGCGCAATTGCAGAAGGTGTTGTTGGCCGTTGAAAACGCCAAAAACGCAGCCACGTTGGTCCTAGGTGGCCGAAGGTTGACCGAGGGCGCGTATGCCGCAGGATATTTTGTTGAGCCGACCGTGTTTGTTGATGTGCAACGTGATTCGCAATTGGCAAACGAGGAAGTTTTTGGGCCAGTATTGGCAATTTTGCCTGTTGATGGCATCGACGACGCCCTGACATTGGCGAATCGTGTGCGTTATGGCCTATCGTCTTCGGTTTACACCCGAGATATCGGTTCGATGTTTCGGTATCTGGACGAAATTGAGTCCGGAATTACCCACATTAATTCGTCTACGGTGGGAGGAGAGGCACAGATTCCCTTTGGTGGCATGAAATCAACCGGGATCGGTCCGCGTGAGATGGGTCCAAATGCAATAGAATTTTTTACAGAAGTGAAAAGCGTATACGTGGATTACACCGGGACTGCGCGTACTGGGAACACGTACTAAATTAAAAGGAGTGCCTTATGGCTCGGATCGTGAAGTGTGGCTTGATACAGTGTTCCAATCCGATCAACGATGAATCAAAAACCGTCGCAGAAATCCAGCAGGCGATGTTGGAGAAACACCTTCCGTTCATTGAGCAGGCGGGTAGTCAGGGCGTACAAATCCTTGGGTTGCAGGAGATCTTCAACGGGCCGTATTTCTGCCCCGGACAGGACAAACGGTGGTATGCTGCTGCGGAATCTGTGCCGGGCCCGATGACTGAACTCATGGCCGGTTACGCGAAAAAATACCAGATGGTCATTGTCGTGCCGGTCTACGAACGGGAAATGGCGGGAGTTTATTATAACACCGCCGCCGTGATTGATGCCGATGGAACCTATCTTGGCAAGTATCGAAAAAATCACATTCCCCAAACATCAGGATTTTGGGAGAAATACTACTTCAAGCCGGGAAATCTTGGTTATCCAACATTTCGGACCAAATACGCTCAAATTGGTGTGTACATCTGCTATGATCGTCACTTTCCGGAGGGTGCACGGTTATTGGGTCTACACGGTGCTGAAATCGTATTTAATCCATCGGCAACAGTAGCTGGACTGTCGCAGTATTTGTGGAAATTGGAGCAGCCGGCCCACGCTGTGGCGAACGGCTACTTTGTTGCTGCATCAAATCGAGTTGGTATTGAGGCACCGTGGAGCATTGGTAGATTTTACGGTTCCAGCTATTTTGTTGATCCGCGGGGCAATATGCTGGCCGTTGGCAGTGAAGATAACGATGAGTTGGTGGTTGCAGATCTCAACCTGGATCTGATCGAAGAAGTTCGTCAGACCTGGCAATTTTTCCGAGACCGACGTCCGGATACTTACGAGGATATGGTTAAGCAGCTACCTTAACTAAGTGAGCGTTCCGTGCCACCAAAATGACCACTCGGAGATAGAAATGGCCCTGATTATTCAAAATGGTGAGATTGTTACGTCAAAAGAGCGCTATGTTGCTGACATTAGGGTTGAAGGAGAGCAGATCGCACAAATCGGTCAACACGTTGCCGTCGAGTCCGGAGATACCGTCATAAACGCCGGCGGAAAATACATTTTTCCCGGTGGAATTGATGCGCATACTCACCTGGATCTCCCGTTTATGGGAACTACAGCAAAAGATGATTTTGCGACCGGCACAATCGCGGCTGTTGCCGGGGGAACAACGTGCATTATCGACTTTGTCATACCGGACAAATCGGTACCAATGATGGATGGGTTTGCTCAGTGGATGGCGAAAGCGGAAGGCAAATCCGTGATCGATTATGGGTTTCATCTTGCGGTCACCTGGTGGGATAAATCCGTTCAACGAGAACTTGGGCTTGCCTATAACGCGGGTATGACGAGTTTTAAAACCTTCCTTGCCTACAAAGGTGCCATTGGCATCGAAGACAGTGAACTGTACCAGATTATGGGTACTGCTAAGGAGCTTGGCGGTGCAATGGTCACTGTTCATGCCGAAAACGCTGAAATAGTTTGGCAACTGCAGCAGAAGCTGTTGGCCGAAGGAAAAACACAGCCGATTGACCACGCGCATTCGCGACCACCGATTGTGGAAGCCGAAGGCACACACCGCGCAATTACGATGGCTGCGATCCACGATGCGCCTGTGTTCATTGTGCACATGAGCACAGCCGACGCACTCGAGAAAGTTCGGGATGCGCGGTTCCGCGGGCAACACGTTTACGTGGAAACATGTCCACAATACTTGTTGCTTGACGAAAGCCTGTATCGTCGCCCGAATTGGGAGGGAGCAAAATGGGTGATGAGTCCGCCGCTGCGGGAGAAATACCACCAAACAGCGCTTTGGAACGGAATTCGTGCGGGTTTGGTGCATACCATTGCAACTGATCACTGTCCGTTTGACTTTCATGGCCAGAAGGATATGGGGGGCACGAACAACTTTGCAAAAATCCCTAACGGAATTCCTGGGATAGGTGACCGTATGCAACTGATGTACACCTACGGGGTTACAGAAGGGCGTATCGACC
>JABWCM010000069.1 GCA_013360285.1 Myxococcales bacterium | reverse complement strand
TTGCCGTCGGCACAGGGGGCGTTTTCCAAGCTGGAGTTGACGCAGGCGCCGTTGTCGCACAGGTCGGCGGTACAGGGATTGTTGTCGTCACATGCCGCGTTATCGGCGCAGGGTGGAACACATCCTTCGATGGCTGCAAAGGTACAGGTGCCATCGACGCAAGTGTCCATGGTACATGAATCCAAGTCATTACATACCACGGCGGCACCGGTGCATTCACCATTGTTGCAGGCATCATTTACCGTGCAGGTGTTTCCATCATCACAAAGCCCTTCTTGGGGTATCCAGACACAATCGGCTACGACATCACATACTCCGATTACACATCCACTTCCGGTGGTGCATAAGGTGTCGTCGACTGTATGAAGGCATTGACCCGCCACACAACTGTCCAAAGTACAGCCAATTTGGTCGCTGCAATCCTTGGGTCCCGACGAAATACATTCGCCGGCTAAACAAGCCGCCGTTCCAAGACATGGGTCGTCTTCGCCACACACCGTTCCGTCGGCGAGCGGCGAAGTGGCACATTCACCGGTGGCGGTGTCACAATAGGTGGTTTCACAGGGGTTGTCGGATGCGGCGCAGACCTTGGGGCCTATGGGATCGGGGATACAATGAGAATCGCCGCAAATCAGTTTGCCGTTACACAAATCGGCGTCGTCAAACGCCAAACAATCGCCGTCGGCCTGACAGTCGCATACGGGAGTACCAGGGATACATTGGCCGTCGGTGCAGCTATCGCCAAGTGTACAGGAGGTACCATCGGAACAACCGGTGCCGTTTGGAACCAGTGCCAACACACATTGGCCGGTAGCCGGATCACAGGCGCCTTTTTTGCATGCGGGTGCATCCGGTGTGGAGCATACAATGATCGTTGCGCTGTCAACGATACAGATGCCCTCAATACAGGCAAGGGTTCCGTTGCAGGTGTTGTTGTCTTCATAAGCCGCACAGTCGGCATTTTCAGTGCACGTACAGGCTTCTGTTGTCTCACCCGCACAGATTCCCGCGGTACAACTGTCGTCGGTGGTACATTCGTTGCCGTCATCACAGGGTCCAGCGGCCGCTGTAGCAACACATCCTGTGAACGGATCACAACTATCGGCGGTGCAGGGATTTCCATCGTCACAATCCAATGTGCCGCCAAATGGTTCGCAATAACCTTCAAGACAATAACTTTCAGCAGTGCAGGCGTTTTTGTCGTCGCAATCGGTATAATCTTTGACCGGGGCAAAGGTGCAGGTGCCGGTTTCTATTTCACAAAACGGCAATACGCAGGTGGAAGGGCCTGCCGGACAGTCTTCGTTTTTGGTACAGCCAGTGGGTCCCGTGTCTTCTGTTCCGCTGTCGTTTGGGGGTTCGCCGGTGTCCGTGACATCGGGTGAGTCAACCGGCTCCACGGCCAGATCGGCCACATCTTCCGTGATGTCGGCGACATCGGTTGACGTCTGCCCCGTGGATTCATCTTCTCCACAGGCCACAAACGTCGTGAAACACAACAACATAACGAGGGTTAGCCCGGATTCTTTACGCTTCATAGTCATCATACGTTTCCTGTTGGTTGGTGATGGCTGTTCAGCCGTGGCCAAAATCATTTAATCGTGGCGGGATAGTCGGTCAAAGTGAATCGACTCTTATGGCTTTGTTTTGCCCGGTGGGTTTGGTTTATCCGGTTTGTTGGTGTCGGCATGGGGATCCGGCTTGTTATCCACCCCAAACCCTTTGTTTTTTTTTATGTGATCGGTGTCGGAGTTTGATTTTACCGCGTCCTTTTTTGCCGCGGCTTTGGCTCCGCCTTCCGAGCCCATTGGAACCAACGCCGGACCTTTGTTGCCGCCGTCCAAAGCCCATCCGGGTGGCCGCCCCAAAGATTCGAGAATCGAATGAAATGGGACTGTGTCCCGTGCGTCGAGTACCCGGTCGCGGATTTGGTGAGCCGCGTTGCGTACGTCGTTGCCCGGGGTTTGGGTCAGGCGTTCAAGCGTTTCCATCATCATCCGGTCATCACCCGGTTTTCCCTTTGTGGCCCATTGTTCGGTCAACGTGACGGCGACGTCGGCAGGCACCCCACGTGTGGCCAAATCGCCGGCCAAAAGCAGCGCCTGTTCCATTGCGAGTCCGCGGTTGTTCGCGTGTCGTAAGGCAGCGGCAACGGCATCCAACGGAATTCCACTTCGCAGGGTTTGGGCGGCCGCAATCGTGACCCGATGGTCAACGGGCATAGCCATCCGGAAATCGTTTACGAGCCAACGTTGTGCCTGACTCAGTTGGCCGGCAACAATCTTGAGTGCCACCGCCAGGCGTTCCGGCGGGATTCGTTTCGCAAGTCCTTCTTTTCGTTTGATTTCAAGATAGGCAACCGGAAGCCCGTTTTTCTGCGCGTCGGCGAACAGGGCGTCCAACTCATTCGATTGCGATTCGGAAAACGATTGCCCCAATGTGGGCAAAGACAAGAACAACGCTGCGATAGTGGATACGAGGCGTAACAAAGTGATGGGTTTACGTTCTCGATTATGTTGATTCAAAGTGTTCATCACGATACCGTCCGTCCCGCCAACGTAGATAGGTACGAATCAATGTTCATTACGATACAGTGGACGTACAACAACAATGCCGTTGACGTCGCCGAAACCGCTTTGAACAACATGTTCCGCATGTTCGGGGGCTCGACAGGAGCCATCGACCACAAACGCGTATTCATAACTTCCCACTTCCATGGGCACGATGATTTCCCATAAACCGGGTTTATCGGTTTGGTGCAGCGGATGGCGATTCGGGTCCCAATCATTAAAACTGCCCACAACTTGAACTGACTGCGCGGTCAAATCAAAAAACCGGAACCGAACGCCGTTGGGAAGTTGAAAAGGTGTCAACACCAGATCCCGGGGGGGAAATGGATAGGGCAACTCATCAATACGTAAAGGTTCGGCAGAAACCGGCTCGCCAAATGTCCAGACAACTCCCAGGGAAACGGTGTTTGCGATAAACGACCGCGCACTGCTAACGCCTTCCTGAATCACGGTTTCCGCTTCCGCTTCAAGACGCCAGTGTTCCGCCATTTTCCACGACCAACGGGAACGGACCGTATGTGCCGTTTCCCACGGCGAATCATCGGCCGTGTACGCCCGGATATAGGGCATATAAACAACCATGAGGTCCATATCGGCCCCGATGTCGGCATAAATCCCGAGTTGGCCCCGATGACCCCACTGGTCGAAATCCGCGGTGGTCGACGTACGGGGCGCAAATTGGTATCCCACAAACAAGGTGATGACCTCGGCAAAGGTCTGGGTCAATTGGATACGAGGGAGATATTGAATATCCGTGCGTTCAAACTCCGCGTCCAGCCAGTGCCGGATGTGTAATCCGGCTCCTACCAGAACACTGCCGTTTTCCCAGTAAAACGATCCGGCAAAGTCGACCCGTTCGCCAATCGCCTGGCTGTCCGAAAACAACCCGGTATAAAAATGGTCGGCACCCACGGTCAGGCGCAGATCGAACCACGTGTTGGGGCGATACAAGAGCGGTATGTCAATAACCTGTGCGATTAACCAACCAGACTGTTCTCCAAAATAACCACGATAGGTGCCGGCCAAAGTCACGCCCAAAGCCCAGTTGGAATCAAGACCCCAAAGCGATACCAAGGCAGGTTCAAGGCCCACCCATCCCGCTTGGGAGGGCGATTCTGCATCGCCGGCATATGTTACGTTGTCGTCATACCCCACAAACAAACCCACCTGTCCGGTCGTGTTAGGTTCAGATGCACGAGTTGAAGGCGACGGAAGCTGGGCCATTGCACCTAGGCACAAACAAACCAATAATTTCCAATAAGAATACCGTGTTGTGGCGGTATTATCCGACAGGCGGTGGAATATCGATTGGGCGGAAATCGACGGTGATGAAGATGCGGTGAGTTTATAGTTCAAGGACAGCGTTTTTGTTGCCAAATCCATCGTCACGGAATCGGGTCGCCAGCGGATCAACTTTCCACTGCGTTCCGTCGACTACGAACATGTACTCATACATGCCTTTTTTCAAGGGCACCGTGGTCGTCCACAAATCAGAATCCGCGGCACGTTGTAAAAGGTGGGCACGATCATTCCAGTCGTTAAAATCGCCAACAATAGCGACCGATGCGGCGCGTTCGGCACGAAACACAAACCGGACCATCGACTGGGTTTCGTTTTCGGTTTGAAGATTTGCCGCAGTGGTTTGGGCCGCTGCGACCGTTGTGGACGGTGGATCCACCGAGGGAGCAAGAGGTATCGAGTCCAGGGGACTGGTCAGGCGCCCCACCAGGATGCCCGCTGCGAGCAACACCACGGCTATAGCGGCAGCCCGCGGTGCAGACCATGTCCACTGACTCGTCCACAACGACTTGATCCGCTGGAGGATCGATGTTCGGTGGGAGATCGATTTTTCGTTTTGGACTTGGCGTAAGACCGCGTTGGCCATATCAAAGGGAGCGGCCGGCCCGAGACGTAAGATAGCGAGGGTTTTGTCGTGTTGCTCCAACGCAGCAAGAGTATGGGCAACTTCAGGGTCCAATGCGGCATGTTGCGCCAGTTGGTCTCGTTCCAACGGCGTGATCTCGTCTGCCAGCCATTTTTCTATCAGATTTTCCACTTCGTTCATGGTTTTTGCCTATCCAGAACAGAAATTTTAAGAGGATGTTTATCGAGCAGTTCGTGAAGTCGTAATCGGGCTCGAACCACGCGAATTTTCATGGTGGTTACCGTTGCGCCGGCGATGACTGCCGCTTCTTCGTAACTGAGTCCTTCTACAGCCTTTAATAACAACGCTTCTCGGTAACTTTCCGGTAGTTTGGCAATGGCCCGGTTCATCCGATCAGCGTCTTGGCGTAACGATACAACCACGTCTGGGCGTACTGGTTGGGTCGAACCACTTCCCGCGGAATCGGTCGGTCCGGCTTCATCGTTCCAGGTGACCAATCGGTTATGTTCTTTCCGCTTCAGCATATCTTTACAAAGATTTGCAGCAATTTGATAAATCCATGGCCGCACCCGCCGACTTTCGTCAAATCGATCCAGGGTTTTGTATAATTTATAAAACGTGTCCTGGGTCGCATCCTGGGCCATTTCCGGTACACCCAGAAATCGTAAACAAAAACGATAAATGGCGTCCTGATAAGCCCGGACCAGCAGCGTGAATGCAGCATGATCTCCTAATTTCGCCAGGCGGATCCATTCCTGTTGTTCTTCGTTTTCGGGTTCACACGTTTCCGCTGTGGTGTCAAACCGGCCGATCCCCATGCGTAATCACCTTACGCACCCGATAGTACGAGTGACGCAGGCCAAGAATACACCAACCCTAGATGTTTTGCGAACGATTGGGGACAGCAAGGGGTGAGTTGGTTGTCCTCGATGTAACCGATCTGGCCCAAATCGCAGTCGCCCGTGTCGGTTGGATGATTTTGGGGGTTGAGTTATAGTAAGTAGGGCTCAGGTTGAGTTCATCTGAAACCCGTTGGTTTTTTGCGATAGGACTTAGAGGGTGTTTGGGAAAAAATTGCCGGTGAGCAAAACAGTGGCCGTAACGAGTCGGTCGGGCCGACCGAGGCCCAGCGGAGGCGTACCCAATGGTATGCTGAGGATGGGCCGACGGAGGTACGGCCGACGTAGTAGGCCAATGTTTCGAGTAACGTAATTTTTTTCCCAAACACCCTCTAAGAGCGAGGCAGAATATGGCACCTACAACGAAGATCCCGGATGCGCCGGCCGATTGGCAGGATGCTCCTTTGGTGAAATATGGCTACAAAGAAGAAGTCTGGCTCACATTTACAATTGATGATGACCGGGCGTTTTGGGCGGTTCACATAGGTGAACGGCAACAACCCCATGTAACCGGTGATGGATGGGATGGAAAACCGGTCCGATTGACGGGATTGGTGCCCAGTTCACCCGGAATGCCATGGATCAACCTCGTAGAGGTGTATTATTGGCCTACTCGTGACGACGGTTGGTCCTTTCGTGTCGAATTTTCCGGTGCGCGGCAGAAAGGCGAAGGCAAACGAACTATTGATTTTAAGCCGTCGGGGGCTGATCGGGCTTTTTCCCAACGGCTTCGGATATTCGTCGACTCGGAGGACAGGGGATGAAACCGTTTGGAACATCGTTATGGGTGTTATTGTGGCTGATCACAGTCCTGCCGGGCGCATCGGTTGCACAATCTCCGGCGTGCCTGGAGCAAAAACAGGGTGCATCCGCCGACATGCTCTTGTTGCAGCGTTATTACGCAAAAGACCCCAACCTGGACAAAGCGAACCAGAGGCCACAGACCACCGCCTTGGCGTCGATGGGGCCATCGGCTACGGGCACCAGCGCGGGGGTCTCCGGTGCCGATGTGACACGGGCTTTGGAAATGGTGACCAGCGGAATTACGCGGTCGTCGACCTCGGTGGGGATCGCCATCAACCCTTATTATTTGGCCAACAGCCCTACGTCGTATGATGATTTGCGGAACATGACCCAAACGGTGGCCCAGCAGTTTTTTAATGGGCTGCAAATCGAAGCTTCTTTGGATGTGGGAGATGACGACGACGCGGGCAACAGCACGGTCGGCGGTTGGTATGCCGGTGTCAAAGCGCGGATATTTGGCTCGCGTAACGTGTATGAGCCTTATTTTGACCAACAAGCACAAGATGTGTTTGATGCGATTGGAAAAGCAAACCCTGTGCCCGCGGAATTACAGCAAAAACTTGCCGAACGGGCCATCGATTTGGAACATGCTTGTTCCCATGACGGGAATCTGGACGCCGATACTCGTCATCTTGTTAAGCGGTTACGAGACGAGGTGGAAAGGCTCAAACCGAAACAAACCGTGTCCAGAGACCGGGATCTGTCTGTGGAACAAGCCATCGACGAATTGCAGCAAGCAGCGGCGATGGCGCCGATTTTGTCGTTGGCAATTGGGTACCAAGATCGGGACGGAACCGGGCACCTACGGGCACATGCGGCTTTTGATTGGGCGGCTTATTTGGGGTCGACTGCCGATCATCCTTTGTTTACGATGAAATCCGAGGGCGTGTTTACGATGCGCACCGAAGAGACGGCTTATGACATCGGCGGTCGGGTGGGTACGGAATTGGGTTTGGTGTTTGGTCAGGCGGTTCTGTTTGACCGCGGGATTTCAATTGGGGCTTCGTTAACCGGAGAATGGCCGGAGCAGGTCGACCCACCGACTTTTCTGCGGTTTGGTCCGGCGGTGGGGATTCCGTTGGATCGGTCGGTTGTACTAAAACTCAACGTAGAGTGGCTGAAGGATTTTGACCAGGATTTTACCAAAGAACCAACCATCACGTTGGCCTTGGCTTGGGCACTGGGAGATTCGTGGATGCCTGACGTGACGTTGTTTTCCCGCAAACCCCAACGGAGCCGTGGTGGCGAGCCCATAGACGATGTAGACGCCACCACCGAATCGGATGGAATCGGGCGGTAGGGTATACACCAGCCACCTATAACTCCAAGTCCACCCATGCCCGTTTTGTGTGGGGGTCGGCCCCTGGCCAAATCGCGTGCCCACTCCACGCTCCTGTGTCCTTACGCATCGAACGGGTATAAATCCGTACTTTTTTGTGGTCCGGAGCCACTTCAATCAAGTTATAAAGTCTCGGTACACTGGGCGGACGTTCCTTCGCACCGGCTCCAAACGATCCGGCCCCGGCGCAGTGCATCTTCCGTTTGGGGTCCAGATACGCCAACAAATCGTGGCGTTCTTCGTGGACATGGCCATGGAGCGCTAATCGTACGTCGTTTTTCCGCAATTGTTCCGCAAATCCGTCGTCTTCCATCTTTTCATTGCCGGTAATGGGATGGTGGAAAACCGCAATTCGTAACAGGTCGGAACGATCCGCCTGTTTGATTTGACCATCCGCGGCACTCAACGCCTTTGCCAATGCTTTTGGCGATACCATGGACCGACTTTGGTGGTATTCGTCGATTTCGACAGATGTATTTAGCAGCAAAAATTGTAACTTAAACTGAGGGAACCAAGCGGAAATCCCCTGGTCTTCTGGAGCAAGAGGATAGGGTTGCTGAAACAGAGGGTGGTAGAAATGTTCGGAAAAATGGGTGAATCGGCCCGGATATTCCAACTCTTTCCGCACCAGCACACCATCGCCCTGGCGAACAAATGTCCCCGCCGTTAACTTATCGATAGCGACCTTTCGGGCCGACTTCCAGTCGTAAACCTCGTGTTCCCAACTCAAATCGTGGTTTCCGGGAACGATCATACACCTCTGCGAAGACAACCCGAACTCTTTAACCAATTCCTGAACAAATAAAAGCGCTTGTTGAAACTCGGCGGCCGTCCCATAGTTGGTGATGTCGCCGCTTAATACCAACAAATCCAGGCTTTCGATTCCCATGCCGTCGATTTTATCGCGCAGATCGGCGGCCAGGGGTTGCAACAAGGTTTTCGGGTCGGCATCGGCAAAAATATGAAGATCGGATAAATGGAGGATTCGTACCGGCTGTTGGGGTTGGTCCACAACCGCGGTTAATCGTTGGGTTTGAAGGTCGTATTTGGTGTCGCGCACGGCTTCTCGACGGGATTCGGTAATTTCATTTCGTAATGCTACCAATTGGGCACGGATCTGATCCCGGTCTCCGTTTCCTTTTTCCATCAACGACAAGGGTGTTCGTGTTTCGCACTGAGGACACAGCATGTCGGGACGTTTGTCTTCCAGGCGTTTCCGCACAACTGCTTCGTCAAACGCATACCCACACTCACACCGAACATCCAAACGCTCCAATACCCCAACTCCGACTTCGCGCAGGTGTTCTTCAACAAATTGAATAAATACAGTGCGTTCCTGAGGCTGAGTCGTGTCGGAAAAATACAGATCCAGCCGGTCTAATGCGGTGTTGCCGTTTTGTTTTTCCTGTCGGGACAACCCATAAACACTGCCGTCTGCCAGCCCAAATTCCGCCGCGTTTTTATAAAGCCGGACGGCGCCGAACCGGCGCAGGTTGGCCAACGAAGACACCACGGTGGCATAAACCTGGTCGATCGCTCCGGAAAACTCGTAATAAAGCGGCACCGTATACGGGTGGGGTGGTCGAACGGATTCGTCGCTTGGAAACAACGACGGAAAAATAAGCAGGCCGCCAGTACGAAATGCCAATCCCTGTTCCAAAATCAACTGCACGGTGATGTCTAAAATGACCAATTCCTGGTCACGAGGTAGCCGAACTTCTTTTTTGATTCTGGGTAATACGAATCCTGGTGACGACAACAATCCGATTTCAATTGCCGGAACCCCCCGCGGATTTTCCCGGGCGCACACAACCAATGATCCGGCGTATTGTTCGATACGTTCGACGTCCAAAATGACGATCCGGGTGCCGTCTCCGAGTCGTGTGTCCCATACCATGCCGCACAATGAAAGTTCGGAAACCACAGCGCCGATTGCCGATGCCTCAAATGTCGCCGGAAACTCTTGCTGAAGCCGTTTTTCGATTTCGCCGAACGGCACAAATACCCGTCCTTCTTTACGTAATGAGTCGATCTCCGCTTGGACCACATGTTCAAACGTAGCCCGGGTACGGTGGCCAAACGACGCCCAGTCAATGGCGGAAACGATCGCTTGAAACAACTCGGTACAACCGAATCCGGTTTTGGCACTTGTTGGAAAAAATCGATGGTATTGATTGGTGTTTACAAAAAGATCGATTTGTTGTCGTTCGACCGGTGCAAAATCGTCGTCGAGTTTGGTTCCCACGAGAAATCGAATCGGTTTGTTGTTCGGGTCGGTACGCGAACACAACATCTGGTCCCATGCCGACACTTCGGTCAGCGCTGGTTGGCCGCGGCCTGGCTCCATCACCAACAACGCCACTGAAGTGTGGCGCAAAAACAACGGATGGATCAGGCGATACTCGTGTTGTCCACCCAGATCCCACAAAATGATTTCGCGCACAATATCGGTCTGGGTTGTGTCTTTGAGCCGCCAAATCCGCATCCCGTGGGTAGACGGGATCGTGGAGTCATACCGGTTTTCGGCCAATCTGAGCGCCAAACAGGACTTACCCGACCGACCTTCTCCCAACAATACGACTTTGGCGGAACTGACTGCTTCGGAAACAACGACTTTTTCGCCGCCCAGCAACTCGGAAAGATTCAGGGACCAAAACCGTAACCCTTGATTGTTGGGCCTCAGCGTGACGAGTGTGGTATCGTCCACAAAAGCCGCGTTGGACCACATTCTGCGGTCCGCCGGTTCCGCCAATTCGGCCAATTGAAGCCAACCGGTGGTATCCCACAACACCACGCGGTCATCGAGACCTTTGGTGACAAGCAACTTCCCGTTGGGAGAAAACTGAACACCTGAGACAGCGTCCCAATGGGCTCGTAAGGTGTTTCGAATAACCCACGAATCGACATCAATGATCACCACCAGTCCGTCGTCGCAGGTTAATGCCGCCACCATACCATCCGGTGAAAATGTGAGGTCCAACACCGCGGCCATCAGTGTCAGCGACACCGCGTTGGGGGTAGCGGGCTGGTAGCGGGTGACGGTGGCGCTCCGAAATGACGAGTGGGCGGCAATGAACCGGTCGTGGTGGGGATCGTAAGCGATAGCCGACACCGCCGGACCGACGGAAAACTGTGTCGGAAGATATGCCGGACGTGGTTGTTCAATTCCTTCCGCATTGTAGCGGTCGATTCGGCCGCCGGCAAAACCAACCAGGAGGGATTGCGCCGATTCCCAACATACACAACGTGGGGAATCGGATGTGATCACGTTTTGAACTTCATTGTTGACGACAATATGTAATCCACGATCCGTCACAACCGCCAACGTGGCATTATCGGGGGAAAAAGCGATGTCCTGGCCGATGACGTTGGATAAAGGCACGGTAGACAACTTTTTGCCGGTGTGGGGCTCCAGTACCAAAACCGTCGTTTGTCCCGTCAACGCAGCAAGTCGGTTACGATTTTGGGAAACCGCGATCCAGATTACGCCTGTAGGAAGATTGAGGGTCCGTGTTGGGGTGATCCCCACGGGTGCCGAAATAGGTGCCTCTGGCGCCGGCTGCTTCTCGGGTTCTGCTCGTTTCGCGGCATGACCGCGCAGGCGTTTCAAAATCGTCGGTTTGAACGCCACGGCTTTAGGCGCATGAACGTTTTCCAACGCCGAAACCGTATGACTGGCTGCCGGTTTAGGTGCAGCGCCGCCGGACCCAAGGACTTGCGACATGGCAGACGACAGGTCGTCGGAATCATCGTGTTGCGGGCGAAACAAGTGGGAAACAGGGGCGGCAACGACCGTTAACCCGTCGTCTTCATCGCGAGCGGCTAACGGTATCGTCTGTTCTCCGGTTTCGGAATTGGCTTCCGGTGACGGAACGAATACGGGCATACCCCGAAGCGACGGTGTTAAGATACGAGGCCACAAATGTAAAATAGGTCGGGTTTCACCAACGTCGATAACGCCGGCGGTATACCCTAAGCCGTCCAGTCGAGCCATCGACGGCACGAGGACCGTGGGCAGACCCATCGATTCTGCCGTGAAGCCCCGCTCATGTGGGATCGTCGCTGGTTGCCCACACAAGATGGCGCTGATTCCTTGTAATGCCGAAGAAAAAGCGTTCTTTGGCGCATGTTTGGCGCGGAACGGCCGCGACAACGCCAAAAGATTGACATCGTTTTCGCCGGCCCACGCAGGCAGCGGGCGGCCAACAATGGTTTGCAGCAGCGACGGTAGGTCGGAAACAACCGGCGGTTCCGGTTTGTCCACGAATGACCCCAAACCCGCGATGCCGAACCGTGCGGAATCACGAAATACAACGGCCCGCCAATCCGCACGCACCTTTCCCCACTGCAACGTAATCCACGGTGGAAGCGGATGCCGCGAATACCAAGACTGAATCCAGTGCCCAAACGGCTCCCATCGTTGCGCGGGATCGGATTCGGCGCCGATACTCGACTCCATGTCGCCGAATCCGGGCAACGCCAACACTGCGGGAGTGGACCCAAGGGATTGTAGGTAACTCCATAACGAATCCAACACGGAATCCAGAAACCCAAGATTTCGTTCAACCGAAGGAAGGCTGCCCCCTTTGGATGTCGGATTTCTGCGGTCTGCCGCGAGACTTCCCGTCAAAAAGACCACATCCCATGGCCCACACTGGCTGTGTAACGCCCGTAAGTCGCGTTCCAATTCGGAACGAACATCCTCGGCGACAATGGGTGCATCGCTGCGTCCAACCTGCAAATCGGCGAAATGAAGCCATCGAAACGTTGCCATGTTCCACCTGACCCGGCGCGAATTTTCCCACGCTTATCTTAACTCGTATTTCTCACGAGTTTGCGGGCGAGGATTACGAGGGTGTTTAAATATTGAATCCCGCTGCGCGAGCCACTGGCCTACTACGCCGATTTTGCCTCGGTCGGCCCATCCTCGACGTGGCTGTGGGCACGCCTCCGGTGGGCCTCGGTCGACAAAACCGGCTCGTTGTGGCCATCGACTCGCTCGCCGAGGATAAATATTTAAACATCCTCTACAACGCAAAACAATACAAACCGCCATATCCGCCCGAACACCCAATGCACGTACCCGTTCCCGGGCCGTTTTGCAACAGGTTGGCTCCTTTTCCACATCCACGTAACGGGTGGTCGCTGACCCAACTTTTGCCGCCGCCGCCCGGCCCGCCGCCTGGTCCGCCGCCGCCTTCGACTTCGCGGGGAAACGAGTGCCCACACATTACCGTGCCGCCCGCTTTTCCGCCGCCGGTGCTGCCGACCGTCCCGCTGGACGAAGTCCAATCGTTACATGTCGAGTCTTTGTTGGTGTTGTTTAACTTACCAAGGGCATTGGAGCCTGTCGGAATGTCGTGTACATCTCCGATAATGCTCAGTGGAATACCACATTCATCAGGCAAATCGTCGGTAGACAATATGTCTCCGTCCGGCCGGGTCTTCTGTAATCCGGCGATTCCCGTAGCTACCAGGCGACCGTTTGCGTCATACCATGGACCTTTGCCGATTCGGTCGATGGCATGGACCTGGTTTCCTTGGCCGTCATCTGTAGCACTTAAGAAAGCCCGCCAGGTTTTGTCTCCGTGTCCGACCGCTGCCCCAATGGTCTGACAGATCTTGTCTGCACCGGCGATGCCGCCGTAGTTGCCGCCGAAGCCACCGCTTAAGTTACTCAACTCGTCCCCGGACAAGGTCCACAATGCTGCCATGCTGGTCACAAAAAAACTAAACTTGTCGTCATCGATTTGGCACCAGTTCACCAACGGCGACTCGTCTATCGGGCCGCCGGCATCTATTGGTTCCGTGCTGTCCACCGTGCCTGCTGTCGTGTCGACCTCTTCGGATTCGGTTAGATCCGCTTCCACTTCGGTGGTGTCGGTCCCTCCACTGTTGCTGTCTTCCCCAACGGCGGTGTCCGCAGACGTCCCGGTGTCTTTCGAACCCCTCCCGTTCGCGCTGTCTTGGGCGCCCAGTTGACCGCCGCTGTCTGGATCTTGGGTGGCCGTGCCGGAATCGCCCCCGGAATTGTTGATTCCACCTGGCGCAACGTCGGACAGATTACCGCTGTCGGAACCGGAGTTTTGCGATCCGGACGAACCGTTACCGTCGTCACATGCAATGCCCAAAGCAGCCGTCAGGATGAGAAACCAAAGGGAAACAGAACGAAGTACACAAATCAACTTCATGGGGTGATTCCTTTTATTGACAATGGAGATCCGACAGACAACTCTGCCCGTCGGGGCAATCTTCGGAAGAAGAACATGAAATCAGTCCAGAAATGGCGACGTCCAAGACGACTTCGGATTGTAAAACCAACTCAATACAGCCGAGGTCGGTCGTTGTCGACGAAACACTTTCGCGACTTAATGCCACGGTGGGAAACCCGGAATAACCAATATCCAACAACGCAGCAACAAGAGACGATGCGATGGTGAGTTCCCCCGTATCCGCTACAATACATTCGATTCGCGCCGGCACACCGCCATGGTTGGCCAGGTTGACCGTCACAAACACCGCCGTGGCGGAATCGGCCGGTGCCTTTTCCCACAAAAGCGTTGCCGGCTCATCTGCGTTAAACGGCAGCGACGTGCTGATGGGAACAATTGGCGTAACCCCATGTGCGGTAAGCGAAAACGGTGCGTGATTACCCCCTGCGGCGTTCAGAGTGACCGGTTGACCGGCCGTAAACCCAGGATAAGGCATACTGCCGGTAAAATAGTAGATCTGTTGGGGGGGGATCGGATTGAGCGATACCTCAGCAGAAAGGCCTGAAAATGTTACGGTTCCGACCGATTGGTTGGTAGGATAAGGAACGCATAGTCCGTCAGTACCACACGTAAATCCCGGTTCACAGGCCGGTTCACAAAAAAGACTTCGGGGATAGTACAAAGAACAACCCCCTTCGGTCAGAGTGACAGTCGGCACATTTTGCGGCACAACTCCATTGGCAACCACGCCGTCGATACTGGTAGTTGTTTCCTTCAGATCGACCGTGAATCGCCCGGTTCGGGTTGTATAGGGACATCGGGTATAAACGAGAGCATCGGTCACGATATCGGCAGTTTCCGTGGTGTCGGCAGCACCCGTGTCCGCGTCGTCGGACACCGCGTCGTTTGCCTTTCCCGCCGCTATATCCTCGGCACCCAGATCGTGTGTATCGGCACTGGTTTCGGACATGTCGTCACCGGCTGTGGACACGACGTCGCCGCCGGTGTTTTCTTTTTCGCAGGCGATCAGCACAAAAAGAAGGGCCAACAAGGTCCAGCGATTGACGTCAAAGGCAGTTCGACGGGAGCAATTCGTAAACACGTGACCAGGTATGCGGTGTTTTTTGATGAAATTTTTGTCCTGGCCGGCTTTTGCCGCCTCGCCCGTAAAAATCCCTGCGCCATATTCCCGATATGACTCAGGATTTTTCCGAACGATTCGGCGAAAATCCGGCTGGCCAAAAATTCCCCTAAAAAACACCACACACCTAGCCAACAACCACATATTCATTCCAACAAACGTTTCAGGTGAATCAAATACAACCCGAAGGCCCAAAAAGGACCATTGAAGGTCAGTATACAAACGTGTCATTTCGGTGCCACAAACTTTACAAAACAGCAACATTGTGTCGCACACCCTCTACTTTTGTAGAGGTGCATCATTATTCAAGGTGGGGTTTACTATAGCTGCGCGTTTGGTTTGAGCCCAGTCAGGAGGTTGTGTCGTGAAGTTTTCGACATTGGTAGAAAGAATGGTTCCACTTGTGGCCGAGTTGTTTGCGACCTTGCAGGTCAATGATCCATTGCGGATGGACTTTGCCGATATCGGTCAAAAAACCTTGATCGACATCGTAGGTGTGCTGCGACAAGACGGCATGACCAACGAAGAAATCGCTCAGACGCTCGATTTGTCGATCGCCGGCTTTTATAAACGAATCCGCGAGTTACGCGAAACCTATGCGCCGGGAAAACGTGGGCGACCTAAACCGACTCTGTGGGAAAAGGTATAC
Source organism: Myxococcales bacterium (assembly GCA_013360285.1). Classification (GTDB taxonomy): domain Bacteria; phylum Myxococcota_A; class UBA9042; order JABWCM01; family JABWCM01; genus JABWCM01. Next base: position 10,895 of record JABWCM010000069.1, on the reverse strand, counting down.
CAGGTTGTGTTGCAAAAAACCGCCAGTTCGCCGCGAAAAGCGGTTCGGTATACGGCCGTACAAAGTGTTTTTCCATCCGTTCCTGACGAACGACTGCGTACTACATTGAGGTTTCTCGTTCGATTTGGCTTACTTACCGTGACAGGTCCGACTCAATTCCCCGAATATCGGGTGGTGCCGCGAGACGAGGAACCGGATATCACATACCATTCCGTTGTGGTAACTTTATATCGAGAAGGCCCATTGTCTCTGGCGGATTTGGCGGAACGGCTCCGGTGTACGACGGCCGAATGTGAGCCCCATCTAAAACGGTTACGTGACGCAGGAAAATTGGTGGAGTCCGCCCCGGAACATCCTGGTGGTTCGGTAAGATACCGTGCTACAAGTTACCATATTGAGCCCGAAAGTGACTTGGGGTACCAGGCCGCATTGTGGGACCATTTTTACGCCGTCGTTCGCGCCATGTGCAAAAAAGTCCGCATGAACACCCATTTGGCGCAATTAAACGACGTCATTGGCGGAACCACGTTCAGTTTTGATGTTCCCCTACAACATCCGTTGTATGCCGAAATCAGCGGGTTCTTGACTCAGACTAGGGTTCAGATGGAAAAATGGCTTGCCGAGGTTTCGGCGCTGAATCAAAACGGGGACCCGGCGTTGCCGCGGGCTCGGGTCACGATTTATGCAGGGCAGTTTGTCGAATCGTTGGTGGACGGGTTTCCGGAAACATCCCCGCGTCCAGATGACCTTGACGGAGAAGGATGATGTCTCGCCTTATGTTCACAGTGGGTAGGCTGTGGCTGTTCGGGTTGTCCGCATTGTTGGCATGCAGCGACGAGTCAAACCCAGACGATGCCGTCGGTTTTGCCGACGTGTCGATGTCTGCGGACACCGCCAATGACAATGATTCCACCACGGAACCTGTCGCGTTTGCTCCGGCTGTTGCGACGATGGCGACAACCACGCCGCTTTGGACCGGCAGTGGTTTATTTGTTGCGGCCGAGCAAGATATTTCGTCGATGATTGGGTCCAATTCGATACTGGAGCCGATTGCCGGTACCGTCAATACCGAGGTTGGACCCTCGTTGTTTTTGGCAATTGGCCAAAAAACGGCGACATCCCTTGTGGCATTCAGTCAGCAGTTGGAACACTCGTGGACCTTTGAAGATGCCGGTGCGGGTATCCGCCGCCCAGCTATCTGGAACGATCGGCTGCTTATTTGTACGGAATCGGGCGGAGCGGCATTTGCCCATTGGATTCGGCGTACCGACGGGGAAAGTTTGGCAACGGTAGCTCTGGGCACCGGCCCGGTCACGTCTCCGGCTAAGGTGTTCAGCGGGGGCAGCCATTGGTTGGTCGGTGTGGGCTCGCGTCTTGTCGGGTTGACGGTGGCTGATCCCTTAGCCGAGACCGATATCGACATCAGCGTAACACTCGAGTTGGATTTGGCCCCGGCTCGGGTCACCTCGGTGTTTACGTCGGGTGGGTGGTTATTCGGTGCAACGTTGTGGAAAGACGGAAAAACTCTCGACAACGGTGCCATCGGCGATGCGTTGTATCTCGGAGGGGTATCCGACGGTTCCGGTCCCAACTGGTCATTTATCACCATGGGTTTTCCCAATCCGGTTTCCACACCGGATTGGATGTGGACCGCCCCGGTTTTGGTCACGAAGTTGCCGACCTGCAGCGAAGTAGACTGTAAACCCTTGCCGGACGTGGTGTTCAGCGGCGGCAGCCATTGGCTGGGCGGCTGGGATGTCGATGGTGGCGACTTGGTGTGGCTCAAGGAAGACCTACCCGAACGAATAACCGGTCTTGCGGTGGGTGATGACGGTGTTGTTTATAGCGGCGGTAGCCATTGGTTTCCCGCCGATGCCAAACCCGGTTGGACCCTTCGCGGAACAAAGACGGTGCCCGACGGGGACGTTTTTGTCGGCCAAGAAGTCCTAAAACAATCGGGCGATGACGAAACCCTCATTGCCGGAATCCCAAGCCCCGTTCTCGCCGATGGCCAACTTCATGTTGTTATCGTCCACGCATCCGGAACCGCCACAACAACAGCAATCGGCGTTTCAAGCAGCGGTTCCCATCTCTGCGGATGGCCAAGGGCTTACGGCGATTTGGCCAATGCCGGCATCCCCATCACTCAGGACTGGGCCTTTTGTAATGGCGATTGACCCCCCCGCTGATCCCAATCTTCTTTGTTGTACCGAAAGACTCTATTGTGGACCCAAAAAGGTTGATTTCTGTCCGGACTGCTCTAACATTGCCCCGCAGGCGTAGTGTCTGTGAATGATGCACAAACTTTGAGAAGGTCAACGGAAATAGAGAAGTGACCCTCTCCAAGTTTGTTCTGGAGGAGTCATGGCATCTGGTTCAACAACCAAAATGGAATGGGTCGGTCGCGGATTAAGTGCTGCGGCTTCATTGATGTTTTTGTTCAGCGGGGTCATGAAGGTAATCGGTGGACCCGATGTCGCAGAAGGAATGGCGACCTTGGGATTACCGGTAGGTTTGGTGACGACGTTTGCGGTCATCGAGTTGGCAAGCGTACTGTTGTATATGATTCCGCAAACTGCGGTGTTGGGTGCTATCCTGTTGGCAGGATATATGGGCGGTGCGATCCTAACGCACTTGCGTGTGGGTGACCCCATCATCATCCAGATCGTCTTGGGAATAGTTGTCTGGCTGGGACTTTATCTTCGTGAGCCCCGCCTGCGTGAACTGTTGCCGCTAAGACGCTGACCAGGTAGCCCGGATTTCCCAAAAGCTTGAGGCTACGAGGGCCAATCCGCGAGCATACCCGGGCAGGGTAGACCTTTTTGTCTTCAACACGGCGCTGCCATGCCTCCCGGCAAAAAGCCAACCTTCCCTGAATGTGCCGTCGCCTCGACGCTCTCGCCCGCAAGTTTGTGCCAAATCCCCCAAACTAATCCAGGGTGCCGAGCAGGTTGCTTATCACCCCTTTGGGTACGCAGTGGCGGATCGGAATCGAATCGCCGGCGGCAAAACCCAACTCGGTGAATGCAAACAGACCTCCGTCATAGGCAATCGGTCGAATTGGCGGCAGATTGTAGCCAATAAACGTCAGCACTCCCAGGGTATCCACAATGGCTGCGGTTTTGCTGACAAACATCGGAGATGCGGCAATTTGTTCGCCCAGCAGCATCGCTGCCAACTGGCCCGTCATACCCGGCGTTGTCGGCACCATGAACTTCTCCGAGCCGAACTGCACTGCGACATGACCCCCACCTTTGGCAATTCCGCCAAACGAAATCGACTCCAACTCCGGATCGGGAATTTTTGGGAAAAAGAGCCCGGGGCTGGGTCCCACATATTCCAGAAATACAAAATCACCTTCCCAGAAACCTTGCAGCGGCAGCGCCACAAACAACACATCTTCTGAGAGAAACGTGTTTTGAACCATTAATTCCAGCGTCAACGACACCTCTCCGGTCAGCGGATTCATCGTGCCGCGTCCTGGACTGAATTTGCTCGGGGTCAACACATTGATTCCGGTATCGACGGCATCCAGGTTCATGCTGCTGAGTTGTAGTTGGGAATCCATCGGCGTCAAATCGACCATGCCATCGATGTTGGATTCTCCATGGAGTACCACAAAACCCGATCCAAACGCCGGGATCATTTTGTCGACACTGACCCCAAACAATACCTGGGCATCCTGAATGTCCAAAATCCACGTTCCCGGGTTGGTCATGTCGGGGAATACCGTCGCCGAAATCAACACCTGACTTGTGGAATCCTGCCCCAGCAGGTGGTCTCGCACCATGGCAGCGGTTGCTTTTCCGGTGGTTTTATCGCCCAGCCCGGTAAACGCGCTGGTGATGGCCTTGACGATATTGGCAAACAAATCTTTGAGGGAATCGATTGCCGACTTTTTGATAGCCGCCCGTTGTTCATTGGTTTTGGTTGCCCAATCGGGATTGTTTTTTGCAAGATCCTGACAAATCTTGTTACCTTGCTCAACCAGATTTTTCCAGCCGGCAATACCCCATTCATTCTCCCGCTGTTCCGCCAGTTTTTTACATTGTTTTTCGGCTTCCGCATCCCCTTTCCATCGTTTCAAACACTGCTCTTCCAAGTCGCGGATGATTTCTAGGCAATCGTCGTTTGCTTCTTTGGCATATTCGAGAACGTAATCGTACCACTCCTTCAGCGCATCGACGAGATCTTTGGGTTCGTCACACCCCGAAGTCGAGATGGGAAAAAGAAGGGTCAAAATCAACACCAAACGCAGTCTGAATCGGTTCATGGCAGTCTCCTTGAGTTTGTGACAATAAATAGGCATGGATTTTGCGCCGGATTGGTTGGGGAAAAACCGAGTTATATTGGGCATATGACGCAGATTTTTTCGGAACCAAGGCGGGCACAATTTGCCGGCACCCAAGTGCGCAGCTATTTTTTCACAAACCCCTTATTTTCGGGGACCCGATTGCCGAACAGGTTGACCGGCGACCGGTCCCCCAATTCCCCCATCTTTATTGCGACAATAAGCTCATTTCGCCATCACACAACCGGGTGATGCGCCTATATCTTTTTACATGTTGTTTGATTGTTGCTGATTCCGCTTCCGCCGCAGGAAAAGTTGTAGGAATAACCTTGAGCCACGTAACCGCTCGGGCATCCACCGAGTCCACATTTGTTGAATTGACTCCCGGAGTCGACTTCGCACGTGGTCTGATTGTTGCTGATTCCACTTCCGCCGCAGGAAAAATTGTATGAATACGCGGTATCATGATACCCCGCCGCGCATCCACCTAATCCACATTTGTTGTATGACGTTCCCGAGTTGGGTTGGCACGTGGTCTGATTGTCGCTGATTCCACTGCCTCCGCACGAGAAATTATAGGAATACGCGGTGTCATGATACCCCGAGCCACATCCTCCCAGCCCACATTTGTTAAACTGGGACCCACAGTCGGGTGCACAGGACGTTTGGTTGTTGCTGATTCCGCTTCCGCCGCAGGAGAAGTTGTAGGAATAGGCCGTGTCGTGATACCCCGAGCCGCAACCTCCCAACCCACATTTGTTGAAATTGGAACACGATCCGCAACCGGTGCATGCGCCGACAGGGTAGGTGCAACTGCTGGAACAGGTTCGGACTTGGCACGAATTGGCACAACCCGCCGACGTTTTTTGCCCCGGTGAACATTCACCCTGAGCGTTGCAGGTTCCCCAGGATCCCCACTCGCAATTCGACGTGCAGGTTCGTGATTGTGTGCCGCAGTTTCCACAGGATTGGTTTTGGGTTGCCCCGGACGAACAGGATCCGGCGCCCGGCGTAAACACACACCCCGAAGAGGGATTACAACTGTCCGAGGTGCAGTTGCTGCCGTCGTTACAACTCAAGCTGCCGCCGCCGACACAGGATCCCGAACTACATTTGTCATTGATAGTACAGGCATTTCCGTCGCTGCATGCCACGGTATTGTTGCTATGTCCACAGCCGGATGCCGGCAGGCAAAAGTCGTCGGTACAGGGGTTGTTGTCATTACAATTGGGCGCCGCCCCACCCAAACAGGCGCCGCCGCTACATTTGTCGCTGGTGGTGCAGGCATTGCCGTCGTCACAATTGTTGGTGTTGTTGGCGGTTTTACATCCTGTTGCCGGGTCGCAGGAGTCATTGGTGCATACGTTGCCATCGTTGCAGTTGAGTGACGCACCACCAACACAGCTTCCCGATGAACAGACATCATTGGTGGTACAGGCGTTACCGTCGCTGCATGTCACAGAGTTGTTGGCATAAACACAACCCGACGATGGGTTGCAGGAATCATTGGTACATACATTGCCGTCGTTGCAGGTGATGACCGGGCCACCAGTACAGGCGCCGTTTTGGCAAAAGTCATTTCCGGTACAGGCATTGCCGTCGCTGCAGGAGTTGTTGTTGTTCACATAAACACACCCACCGCTTGGATTACAAGAATCGGACGTACAAGAATTGTTGTCATTACAAACCAGTGCGGCTCCGCCCACACACGTGCCGCCCGAGCAGACGTCGTTGGTGGTGCAGGCATTTCCGTCATTACACGCCGCCGTATTGTTGGCATACACGCAGCCCGATTGTGGGTTGCAGGAGTCATTGGTGCAACTGTTGTTGTCGTTGCAGGTGACTGCGGCACCTCCTACGCAGGCGCCGCCGCTACACGTATCATTGGTGGTACAGGCGTTGCCGTCGTTACATGCGGCTGTGTTATTGGTAAAGGTACAACCCGTCGCCGGAGCACACCCATCGTTGGTGCAGACATTGTTGTCGTTGCACACAAGTGCCGCCCCGCCCAAACAGGACCCGTTGGCGCAACCGTCATTGGTGGTGCAGGTATTGCCGTCATTACATGCGGCTGTGTTGGGAGCATGTGTACATCCCAACGCAGGTGAACACCCATCGTTGGTACATCCATTGTTGTCGTTGCAATCCGGCGCCGCTCCGCCGACACATACGCCGTTTCCACAAACATCATTGGTTGTGCATAGGTTTCCGTCGTTGCAGGCTTTGTTGTTGGGAGTATGAACACAACCCTGGTTCGCAACACAACTGTCGTCGGTACAGGGGTTGGTGTCGTCGCAGTTGGGGGCGGCTCCGCCGACACATTGGCCGCTTGAGCAAATATCGTTGCCGGTGCATGGATTTCCGTCGTTACAAACCACTGTATTGTTCACATAAGAACATCCCGAGGCCGCCAGGCACAGGTTGTCGGTGCACACGTTGTTGTCGTCACACACAATTTGCCCAGAACCCACACAACTTCCGTTGGTACATTTGTCGGTGGGGGTGCAACTATTGTTGTCGTTGCAGTTGGCTACGTTGTTCACATAAGAACAGCCCGATGCCGGCAAACAGGAGTCGTTGGTGCACACGTTGTTGTCGTTGCATACGATCGCTGCTCCGGGTTTACATTCGCCACTGCTGCAACTATCACCGGAAGTGCAGGCGTTTCCGTCATTACAAACCAACGTATTGGGCACAACCAAACAGCCACTCGTCGGATTACAGGTGTCGTCGGTACAGGGGTTGGCGTCGTTACAGTCGATGGCCGCGCCGCCTTTGCAGGTGCCGCCGCTGCATTTGTCGGCCGAGGTACACAAGTTGCCGTCGTCGCAATTGAGGGTGTTGTTTTGATACGTACATCCCACAGCCGGTGTGCAGGTGTCGTCGGTGCAGGGGTTGTTGTCGTTGCAGTTTGGCGCCGCCCCTCCTTTGCATACGCCATTTTGGCATTGGTCCCCGGTGGTGCAGGCGCTGCCGTCGCTGCATGTGGCCGTATTGGCGACAACCTGACAACCACTGACGGGGTTACAAGAATCATCGGTGCAGGGGTTGGCATCATCACAGGTGGGTGCCGCGCCGCCGACACAAATTCCGCCAACACAGGAATCATTGGTGGTGCATAAATTGCCGTCTTCACAGGTACCACCCTGGGCCAAGTGAATACACCCGGTCGCTGCGCCGCAGGAGTCTTTGGTGCAGGGGTTGGCATCATCGCAATTGAGTGGCCCACCGCTTGTGCAAACACCCTGAACACAGGTATCGCCGGACGTACAGGCGTTTCCATCGCTACATGGCGAGCTGTTGAGAATATTTTGGCATCCTAGTTGTGGATGACAAAAGTCGTCGGTACACCCGTTGGAATCATTGCAGTTGGGGGCGCCGGACCCCGTACAAGCTCCCATTTGGCATTGGTCACCCAACGTACACACATTGCCGTCGTCGCAGGGTTTGGTGTTGGGAAATGCCTGGCACCCAACCGTCGGATTACAGAAATTGTCGGTGCAGGGATTGTTGTCGTCGCAGTTGAGGATGCTTCCGGCTATACAGATTCCTTGGCTGCACAAATCGTTGAAAGTGCAAGCGTTTCCATCGCTGCATGTGCCGGATTTGTTGACGTGAATACAACCCAAAACCGGGCTGCATCCGTCGGTGGTACAACTGTTGCCGTCGTCACAGTCCAACGGCAGGCCACCGGTACAAAGGCCGCCGATACACGCTTCTCCGAAAGTGCATTCGTTGCCGTCGTCGCACGCACCGATTTTTGCGGTGTTTTTGCACCCCGTGGCCGCATTACAACTGTCGGTGGTACACGCATTGTCGTCGTTGCAGTCGAGTGGTGCTCCGCCGACGCAGTTGCCGCTCAAACATTGGTCGGTGGTGGTGCACACGTTGTTGTCATTGCAGCCACCTGTTTTGGGGGTATGCACACAGCCGGATCCTTCAACACAGCCGTCGGTGGTACAGGGATTGTTGTCTTCACAAACCACGGTGCCTCCCCCGGCGCAGACGCCGTTGTTGCAGGTGTCGTTGGTGGTGCAAGGGTTATTGTCGTTACATGTTCCGCTTTGCGGTACGTAAGTACACCCGCTGGCCGGCGAACAACTGTCGGCGGTACAGGGATTCGAGTCATTACATACGATAGGTTGGCCGCCGCCGCAGAGACCACCTTGGCAGAATTCCCCTTGGGTGCAGGCGTTGGCATCGTTGCATGCGGCCGTATTGGACACATAAGTGCACCCTGTCGCCGGATTGCAGCCGTCGTCAGTACAGGGGTTGTTGTCGGAGCAGGCAATGGTTTCACCGGGTTGACATGTGCCGCCGTCACAGAAATCCCCGTCGGTACAGGCATTTTTGTCGTCGCAGTCGCCCCCTGTTGGTGTAAAAACACATCCCTGGATGTTGTCGCAACCATCGGCCGTACATGGATTGTTGTCGTCACATACAATCATTGTGCCGCCGGCACAAACTCCCGCGGCACAGGCATCGGCTGACGTGCACGGGTTGTTGTCATCGCATGGTGCGGTATTCGGGGAATGGTTGCAGCCGGTTTTCGGGTCGCAGGTGTCTGTCGTGCAGGGGTTGTTGTCATCGCACACCAACGGTTGACCCACTACACAGGTGTCCACCGAAATATCCAGATTAGGTCCCATCGGAGTACCGTGATCGCCGTCGCCAAAGGTCGCGATGCTCGTAGCCCACGCGGTAGGCCATTCGTTATCCCACGACGGGTTGACCATGGCCAACGACGCTCCAGGAACAAGCGGAAACGACAGATCGTAATTCAAGGAATCCACTTCAACACCCGCGGCATTACGCAGCACAAGGGTTCCGGCTTCGTTGTTGAGGCTAAAACCGGTGTAAACATATTTAATGAACAAACCGCCGTTTGTGCTCGGGTCATTGTTGGGTCCCAAGGTCAGCGCGGAGCGGGCGGGAATATACAGGGCGCCCCCGGGGTCAATCACAAACCCGTCGCCGTTTTCGTCGACAATCGACCAATTGCGGATGTTGATGGGTTTGTTTTCGGTATTGAGCAATTCGATCCATTCTCCGGCGCCGTCACCGACCATTTCGGGGTCGATCATCACTTCGTGAATCACCACACCCTGGGCCGGACCGGGGCTGCCGCACAATTCGAGCCCGTCACAGACGTTTTGGTTGTCGCAACTGGCATTGACGGTGTTGTCGAAGGCTTCGTCCACCAACCAATCACAATCGTCATCGTATCCATTACACAACTCGACGGCATATTTGCCCACATAAGGGTCCATGGGAGCGCAGTCGGTGAAATCAAGGTCACCGTCACCATCGAAGTCCGTCTGGCAGGCATCGACACAGGAATCGGAGTCTTGATCCAACTCGGGTGCCAACGACAACTTCAACGCAAACGTAACGGCCAACAACGTATCCGCGACGTTGACGACGCTGTCGCAATTGTGATCGGGAGTGATGTTGGGAATCGCATCTTTGGCGACACACGGTGGCGGATCGTCGGTTTGTGCCGCCAGAGTCCACAAATTGAGCAGAATGTTACATTGAACATCAACGACCGACGTCAAGCCGTCACCGGTCACGTCGCCGGGGGGATCTAAACAAATGGCGAAGACACGGTGTGAATGAACAGCGGTTCCAAAAACGACACAAAAAGTCAAAATACGGATTAAACCATAACAAGGCTGACGAAACATGAGTTACTCCCGTGTATAGGCCATTACACGTCCAAAGATAGTGTCTCTGCGGTGCCAGGACAAAGGTTGTGAGAACATCTGGATTTCACAACTTCAGAGAACCTGCCCCCGGCGAAAGAGGTTGTGAAAAAAGTTGGGCGCGTTTTTGGGCTGCGAATTTTGCGCCGAATTGGACTCGAAAAACAACCCGAGTCATATCGGGAATATGGCGCAGGGTTTTTCGGAGCCAAGTCGGCCAAAAGTCGCCGGCACCAGGGCGCGCAGCTATTTTTTCACAACCTCAAAGGCACCATCGAACTTTCTGGATGAATGGTACCACCAGCGGAAGTTTCCTTCCATGAATGGCCCCCTTCGGAGTGCGGGTGGAGTTCTTGTTGAAAACGATCACAACGGGTGGTCGGACGGCCGAGTTCGTGTTGAAAACGATCACAACGGGTGGTCGGGCGGCCGAGTTCCTGTTGAAAAAGATCATAACCCGTGGTCGGACGGCCGAGTTCCTGTTGAAAACGATCGCAACCCGTGGTCGGACGCCCGACTGCGGGTTTTGGAATTTCCGATCGGGTGGTCGGGGGTCCGAGTGGGGTATTCCAAACTCTCCGATCCCATGGTCGGCGAGCCGAGTACAGGTTGTATATTTCGACAACCATGGGTTGGCTGCCCGACCTCCTGTTCAACTGATTTTCAACGGTCCGTCGGCCCTCCGACCACCCGGTTTGGAAATCTGCCATGCCAAGGTCGGACGCCCGACTGAGGAGTTTGGCGTTTTCACAGACCGTGGTCGGCGAGCCGAGTTCCCGTCGTTGTTGGATTTCGGTGATCAGAGAGTTTGTGAAAAAATAGCTGCGCGGCCTCTGGGCGGTGGCTTTGGGGCGCCTCGGCCAGCAAAAAGTCTGCGCAATATTCCCGATATTACTCGA
>JABWCM010000068.1 GCA_013360285.1 Myxococcales bacterium | reverse complement strand
CGTCGCGAAGCTCCTCAACCACCGGCTAATCGCTGGGAACCCTCCGGGTTCCAGGCCGGAACTCTTCGTCCAGGACACTTAGCGGGTCGTTGAAAAAAAAAAGACGACTCCGCGGGGGTGACAAGCCTGGCGGAAAACTGCAGCGGAGACATCTCGGATGGCGTATATACTACCGGAAACCCTGTAGAAGGCGCCGCGATGGTCCACGAAGCACACCGTAGATCTACCGAACCCATCTTAGCCATCAAAGACCTATACGGAGAATTACCGGCTCCCCCGTAGATCGGTCGAGGTCATTGTCCGTAGATCTTCCGTATGTGTCGTCGATAACCACGGCGCCGTCCGTAGATCTATGGGGTGGATTTACGACTGCCACGATGGCCCTCGTAGTTCTACGGTGTAGACCTACGACTCCCGAGGATGGTTTCGGTAGAATGACGGACCATAGGATCGGCTGTTGTGCCGGGCTCGGAAGTTTTTCTTACGGCACCAATAAAAAGCTACTTGCCATCCCGAAAAGTTTCGTGGTAATGCCCGTTGAGGCACTGGGTGCATCATCAACACATTCAAGAGGGATTATGGTTACCAAGTTGACAAAGCACGCGTCGGGGCAACGCCACCTTCGATGGGGCAGAGAAGTTCTCGCGTCCATCCACGCCCACATCAAACTGAATCATGAACTGACGGAACCCCAAATTCATGTTCTCAACGCGGAAAAAGCGACATGGAGCGCCCTGGTGTCGGAACTGGAGGCAGCCGTCGTTCCATATCGCCAATATTTGGACACCGCTTACATCGACAACCGCGCCGAGCAACGCGTGGGTGATTACCTGTGTGACACAGCGATCCAGCACGCCGACGGGGCGTTTCGGCACCTCAAAGAGGACGTCGCGGCCCATCTGCCGGGTGGGTTCAGCAGTATCTTGTCCAACTTAGCGTTGTCGCGGATTCTGTCCGCCGGCCGTGCCAAAACGGTCGAGTTGACCCGCAACGCCGCTCTGCTGATCGAGAGTCTTCCCGGATCGTTTGTGGCGGCCCAATCGATTGCAGCAAAGTTGAACAAAGCCGCAGATTCTTTGGCGGCAGCCAACGAGCACCGCGCCGAAGTGATTGATCCGCAACGCAAACCGTTGCGCCTGCGCGTCGAACGTGCGGTGATGGACCTACGCGAGGGCTCGGAACAAATGGACGGTCGCTTACGCAGCCACTTTCCCGGGCGGTTTATTGACAGTCTCTACCCCGAATTGAACCGCAACCAAAGCCAGGTGCCCGACGACGAGACCGACGAGACCGATCTCAGCGACATGGACTAACCCCAATGCCAGTGACTTACGCACAAACCTTCATTTTACAATGCTTCCCTGATGTGGATCATCCGTCGCGACAACATAGAGCCGAAAAACCCTGCGCCATATTCCCGATATGACTCGGGTTTTTCGAGTCCAATTCGGCGCAAAATTCGCAGCCCCAAAACGCGCCCATATTTTTTCACAGCCTCATAGTGCAGTGTTTGTATCACCATCCAAGGTTATTTGCGCCCTGATCTTTTGCGCCACCGTGGTTTCTCCTCAAAGCCTCGCCTTGTGCCTCGATCCTCCTGGAGACATCAACGGTGACGGCCATACAACGGTCGTGGACGTTCAGTGTGCCCTTTTGACGGTGCTGGGAACGCTGTTGGCCGATGATCCACCGCCGGCGTTTTGTGCCGCGCAACCGGGTGGCGCGGACATGGACTGCGACGGAATCGTCACGGTGGGCGACGCCATGTTGGTGATCCATTTTACCTTGAAAACACCTTTGCCGGTCGCCATAGATGAAAATGGAGACCAATGCGCGGACGGGTGTGCTACGGAATGTGGCGATGGAGTCTGTAATACAAATGCGTCCGAAAACTGCTGGTTATGTCCCACGGACTGCTCGTGTGACGATAAGAACCCGTGCACTCTGGACAATTGTGATCCCGTGTCCGGGCAATGTTTTTGGACTCTGTCACTCGGTCCCTGCGACGACGGCGATCCCTGCACCGACAACGACCAATGCGGCGCCCAAGGGTGTGTCGGTGCAACGAATATTTGTCCCGACACGACTTGCACTCCGGTGAGCGCATCTGTCGCGGGGCAATACACGGTCGGTTGTACGTTTTGGGGGAACAAGGGAGACGTGGTGGATTGTGATCTTCTGCTTTACAGGACGAGTCCGTCAGCGTATCTCCCCATTGGTTTTCAGGTGTACATAGCCTTTGAGAAGCCGTTGCACTTCATCAGTATCTACGGCACCTTTTGTACAGGAGGTCCGGTCTGCGCCTTGTGTGATGTATTTGGCAAAAAGCTTGCCGGCGGCCATGATGTGTCACCAGGCCCTCCAACTCAGGAAGCCTGGAATCCCGATGAGTGCCCCGCGCCGGCGAATCTACTGTGCAGTTCCGGACAATCGGCGGAATGCGTTGATCCGCCCTGTGGTTTCGGAGGACTGATCGTCGCCACCCTTACAGACTTGTGGCAGGAAATCACGTCCGCTTATTTGGCGCCCGACGGCTCCATGGTAGGTAATCCGAAGGTCGTAACACTGCGCTTTCAGTTGGATTCCGACACTGACGTTAGCGACCCGGCGAAGGTGATTTTCGCAAATGTAGTCGTGACCGATGCTTCGGCTGTCCTGCCCTCTACGGTAATCCAGAACCAAATCGTCGTGTTTCCAAAGAAATGATCAAACCATCTGGACGGTTAGGGTATTTCGGCCATCGAATCCCAGCCCGAAGTTCCTACCCCATTATGGTGGTTGGCACCGGTTGTGGCGGACTAAACGTGATAAGGCCCAATCAAGTCTGGGGCACGGAGTTCACGTATATTCGGCTGATTTCGCGACAAGAAAAAATCTCCGCCCACCGACAAGACGGAGTTACCCGCGGTTGCTGCGGGACACGGTTGACCCGCTTAAACTCGGCTGGATCTTGTCTTGATTTTGGGGTCCACTTTAGTTTCGACTGTCGGGAGGAAATGGAATCGCATTACATACCCCAGCTTCCTGTTTGTGGGAATACGGTCCCGCGTTTTCCCGGAATGCGTTGGCAAGGTTGGGGGCTCTGACCCTGTGAGTCGGGGAGTCTTATGTTACCGGCCTAGTGGAGGTACCTATGATTGCATCATTGATTTCTGATTCGCGCCCCCGATACACCGGCGTTTGCATCATCGGGCGATTGCGGACGGTTGGCGTATTTGTGGTAGCGCTCGTTTTCGGATGGATGGAGTTTCGCTGCACCGGAACAAATCCTCCCAAAACGACCATTGAAGACATGACTTCACCGGAGGACCTTGTTGGGGACAGCGTCCAGATCGAAGATGTTTCAGTTGATGTCAAGGATGTTGGGGACGGGATCGGCGTTGCATCGGACGGCGGCGATGGTGCGACTGTTGTGCCCACCGACGGCGGGGCCGATGCCGATACCGAACCCGTTGTTGTGACCGACGAGAATTGTTGCGATGGAATCGACAATAACGGAAACGGTCTGACAGATCTTGCGGACCCCATTTGCAAAACGAAGCCACTGTGCCCGATCAACGAGTGCCAGGACATACTTGCGTGCGCTGCCGCGTTCGGATGTGATTGGGAGGCGACCCGCGGTGAACCGTACCTTGAGCTCGACTGTCTGGGAAAATGTTTTGAGAACCGCGAATGCAGCGAGAAATGTGTTGGAATTGTCGATGGTAAAGAATACGGCATCTGGCACAAACTCGTTTCGTGCGAAGAGGGGAAGTGTAGGAAGTCAGGCGCGGCGGGCAAAGCTTCGTGTTATTTAGGTCCCTGTTTTGCTGAGTTTCTTCAATGCACAAAGGTATCCGATGATTGGTCTGGCTGCGGCTACCCTGGCGGAGGCTTCCAATCCTGTGGTGCCAGTACGAGTTTTTGCTGGGAAGGTTGCGAATGTGGACAGAACGAGCGGTGTCTTTACAATTGTTTTGCCGGCATTTGTAAGAGTGAAGTCGACCCATTTCTGAAGTGGCACACATGCAGAGCGCAAAGCTGCCCGCCGACCAACAATACCGTCGGAAGCCTCTGTCATCTGTTGGCGGGATACACCACGTGTCTCAATGAGGCAGACACGTGCATTCAGGTGGCCAAGTGCGGCAAAACCTGCAAACAACACACCGATTGCGTCATCCAATGTATCGCGGGCGGGTATTGCGAAACTTGCCTGCGAAGCTGCGCCAACCAACGTTGTTCCGCCAACAACGTGGCAGCCAAAACGTTGTGGCAGTGCCTTCTGGATGCCTGCCACGACGACCTATCGGCCCCCTGTTTGGAAAGCGCTCGCACCAATATCTGTGCACTAGAGGACTTGGTGTGTGACTAGTCTCGATGCCAGTCACTTAACCATTTCCGCTTTTGCTACCGGCCATACAATAGTGTCCAGCGAACGTGGGGCATCGCTAAGGAGTCTGTCAGTCAATGATGTATGAGCGACAATAAGGATGCCGGTCGTTGGTGAGGGTCGCCGCATGTTATCTGATTGTCGTCTGCACTTACGTCAACGCCACGGAATTGTGTTCCAAAAGCTGGGGCAACATTACAGGGCAGGAGGAGGTGTTGGGAATTGGCTTTAAGTTGCTGGTGCCTATCGCCGAGACCGAACCAGTGCAGGTGTGTTTTATTACAGGTGTGGTCGATGCTCCATCAATGATTCCGATTGCCTTTCCGTGGGTGAACCTGGACCATGTCTTTGTTTGGAGCACGGTTTCGTGCGGTTGTTCTGCGTGTGACTGAACGTCTCGGCCGTTTCATTTGGAAACGTTTACAACTGTGCTGGTCCGCCGCAAACAAAGAGTTTGTGAAATCAGAAATTCTCACAATCGCCGATGGTGCCGTCTTCGTCATGGCCCCGATACGAGACCGCCTTACACATTCCGATTTTTTCCAACGCTTTGCAATCGTCGGGCGTCGTTACGGTTCCGCATCGACTTCCCGCCGCACAATCGGCTTTGTCATAACAATGATATCCCGTCCATTTTTTGTCCCCGAATACTTCGACCACTACCGGGCCACAGGATGGGCAATAGATATCTGCGTACGAATAAAGCACCCCCGCCGTTGCTCCGTCTGGGTCGGTCACTTTGACAAAGGTGGCCCCTAGCGGCAAATTGGGTCCCTGCTGGTCACCTACGATGACCGAATTTCCCGTCATCACTGCGTTTGCTCCAAATCCATGGCCTGTCCACTGATACGTCAATGGTCCCCCTTCCGGATCTTTGGCTCGAACGGCCAGCCCCACCCCGACCCCGGCGTTTTTTTGGACCCACGAACCTGTTACCACCGGTGCGCCCGTCGATTTGACCACTACAATGGCGTTTCCGGTCGCAAGTGGGTCTCCCGACAACGCGATGACCAAGTTCACCGTTGAAAAGGTGCCGGCCTGCACCCACGATTCCAGCGATGCCGTTCCCAATTCGGTTCCGAAACCCGGCGAAAACGCTTTGCCCATAAACAAATACATCCCTTCCGCCAACGTGAGTTCCACTTGCCCACCGCCAAACAACGCGCCGTCAAACACCACTTCCCCGGTCCAGATATCCGATACCGTCAACGAATAATCCGCCACCAGCGGCCCCGACTGCAACGCAACCTGCACCACACCCACTTCGTCGGCGTTTTCCATTGCGGCTCCCAACATGCCGCCTTCGTTGCCGCCTGAATTTTCCGTTTCGCAGGCAACCCCAACCAAACACAGCCCCACCATCCACACTATTTTTTCTTTTGTCAGCATCGTCGTTCTCCATTTTTTGTTCACGTGACCTTTTTTTACCGCCGTTGTTGGCGGAACGACGATAGGGAATTGCACAGGGTGTGCCAAAACCGCCACATAGTTCAACTCGCTGTTCCTGTTGTGTTTTTTTGTTTCAGCCCTATCGGTAACCCGCATTTTTCCGCCGCGCCGTGTCGACACCGACCACCGACGTGTCGACACAGTGTGTCACCGCCGCACTTTCGAACCACGGTCCATTTCTGGGCTTGACCATTTGGTGTTCTCCCTTCAAGGTATGGTTACCAAAACCCGCCGCCTTCGTGACGCACCGCCGCGTACGAGGCTGCACTGATGCAATCGGTGTCGATTTTTCGGGCATCGGTGAGTGGCCCTGAGGGAACAACCGTATGGTTAGATGTAACTTAACAAACCTTGTGTTTCGTTTGCCTGCTGAAGCACGACGACTATTTGTGCGGCAAACGGCGCCGATGTGGGTTGCCGTTTTCTGTTTGGCCACAGCCTGGATGGCTCCGGCAGAAAGTGTTGCGGATTGCCCGGCTCAGCTCGGAGACGTCAACGGAGACGGCCAAACCGATGTGATCGACGCACAATGTGCAATTTTGATCGTTCTTTGGTCTATCAACGGCCAAAACGGATCGGCGCCGCCCTGCTTGGGTTCAAACGGACCCTCGGTTACCGATATCGACTGCACCAACGGTTCCAATATCGCCGATGTGCAGCTCATCGTGTTGTTGTCGTTTGGGCTGCCGTTATCCCCCGTCCTTGATTCCGACGGCGACCAGTGCCCCAACGCCTGCGAAGACGGCACCGCGCCCGTCATCACCATCACCAGTCCCATTGATTTTGCGTTGTTTTCGACCAAAACACCCGTGGAAATCAGCGGCACCGTAGTGGACGATTCCGAGGTGACCGTCAGCGTCAACGGCACCGCGGCGGTTGTCACCGGCGCTACGTGGACGGCCGCCGGCGTGATCCTGGGAGAAGGCGGCAATACGATTACCGCCGTTGCTACGGACATTGCCGGCAACGTCGGTACCGCCACGATCACGTTGTTGGTCGATACCAAAGGACCCACAATCACCATTGAAACCCCGCCGCCCGACACGACGTTGTCGATTGCCGAAGTCGACGTGGCGGGTATGGTCAACGACATTCTGCCGGGCACCACTGTTGATTCCGACGACATCACGGTCACGGTGAACGGTCTGGCGGCGATGGTATCCAACCGGGCGTGGGCTCTTCCTAAGTTACCGCTTCAACCCGGGGACAACGAAATCCGTGCCGTCGCTACCGACGCCGGCGGCAACACCAGCGAAACGATTGTCCACGTCATGGTCGTCACGGAAGCCGGGCAGTTTTTGAAAATCGTATCGGGAAATCCCCAATCGGCGCCTCACGGAACCATGGTGCCGGACCCATTGGTGGTAGTGGTACAAGACCAAAAGGGGGACGCGGTTCCGAACGTTCCCGTCACATTTGAAGTGACCCGCGGTGAAGGATTACTCAGCACCGGTGGGGAACCGGAACGGACGGTCACCGTGATATCCGACGACGACGGACTGGTCAATGCCACCTACATCGTGGGGGACCGCGCCGGCGCAGGAAACCACCGCGTTACGGTTACGTCGCCGGGGTTTATCGGATTTGTCGAATTCTGTTTTGAAGCGTTGGCCACCGAGCCGGAAAAAATCTCCGCAGACATGGGCAACGGCCAAATCGGGGAGGTGGGTCAACCTTTACCGATGCCGTTTGTGGTTCTGGTGATGGATTCGGCGGGAAATCCCGTAGAAAACGCACTCGTAACTTATGAGGTCCAAGAGGGCGACGGCACGTTGGATGGGACCACATCGTTGACGGTTCAAACCAATCCCGACGGCATGGCGGCAGTCACGTTGACATTGGGGCCAAACGAAGGAAAAACCTTTGTATCCGCGTCTTTTCCCGGGCTGCTGACCGAGCCGGTGATGTTTATCGCCACCGCCAAAATCTTGGGAAACGAAAACGCCACCACAATCAGCGGCGTGGTGTTGACCAACCAGGACGACCCCATGCCGAATGTGACCGTGGGGCTCAAGGGCACCAGTTTTACCGCGGTGACCGATGACCAGGGGTTGTTTACGATTCTGAACGCCCCGGTGGGAACCCAACATTTGTTTGTCAACGGCACCACCACGACGCTGCCGGGGGTTTGGCCGTCGTTGGAATACGAAATGCACGTGTTGGCAGGCCACGACAACACGGTGGGAATGCCCATTTATCTGCCGACTTTGGATACCGACGGCAAACAGTTGGCGGGAACTTCCGTTGAAGTCACCCTACACATGTTGGGCATTCCGGGGGCGTCGCTCACGATTTTTCCCAACTCGGTCACGTGTCCGGATGGGTCCGCCGAATGTGAGATCACGTTTAGTCAAGTCAACATCGAACGGGTCCCCATGCCGGCCCCCCTTGGGTCGCTTTTTTCGTTGGCCTGGACGGTGCAGCCCGCGGGAACCTTGTTTGATCCGCCGGCAAAGGTGTGTATTCCCAACGATGGGCGGCCCGTTGGGATGCAAATCGATTTGTTTTCGTTTGACCACGACGTAGAAAACTGGGTCGGCATTGGCACCGGCACCGTAACTCCGGACGGCACCCAAATCTGCTCCGACCCCGGCTTTGGCATCAACAAAGCGGGATGGGGAGGGGCACCGCCGCCGCCGGCGAAGAAGAAGTGTTTAGGGAAATGTGGGGAATGCCAGGAATGTAAAGATGGGAAGTGTGTGCCCAAAAACGGCGGCGGGTGCAAAGATGACGGGAAGATATGTACCCACGACGTCTGCGAAAATGGACAATGTACTCATCCCGTTAACACCGCTTTCATCGGTAAAAAGTGTCAGTTCGATGGCGACCCCGACCCGTGCAAAGACCCGCTGTGTAATGCGTCGGGGAACTGTGTTCCGACTCCCGTAAATGAAGACGGTGACTGTGAGATGCCTCTCCACCCCTGCCAAACGGGGATCTGCAAAGGCGGGACTTGCCAGAGCCTCAAAAACAAGGCCTACGGCACACCGTGTCCAGATGACGGCAATCCATGCAAAAGCGACTTTTGCGGCCCACCTAGCGGCCAGTTTGTACCAAACGACAACACACCGTATGATTGCGTACATTTACCCAAAGGTGCCGGAGAAAAATGCTCGGACGCAGCTTATGAAAACGATTGCGGCAGTTGGAAATGTAATCAGTCAGGAGAATGTACGCCGGAAGATCCATCAAAAGAAGGGGCACCCTGTGACGCCGACCAGAAATTTTGTACCCGGGTAGATGGCCACCCTGATCCGAAAAACGACAAATGCCAAAAAGGAACCTGTGTTCCGGGACCCACACCGACTTATGTTGGTTTTGAAATCGAGGTCAACCCGTTGGCGTTTGTTTCGGCAATTATCGAGTTAATGAAAACCACTACTGAGTCGGTGCCGGGTTGCAAACCATCTTTTGGTCTCACAAGCCCGGAAGGCGGAACTCCATTCAAATTCAAAAAAGAATGCGCGTGCTGTGAAGACCTCAAGAAAATAAAAACTTGCAAAGGTAGCCAGAGTTTCGGAGTCGGCGTAGAAGCCAAAGGAACGTGCGGCTTTAAGGCACCTGGCTGGCAGAACTTGGTTAGTTTTGTCGCTGAAATTTATATCAAAGGCGGGATTAGCGCATCCATCAGCTTTGAACAAGATGAATGTGGACCCAAGGATAAGATCTGCACAACCGCGGAGGGTGTCGCGTCCCTCGGCGGACAGATAGGACTTAACTTAGGGGACACGTCACCCGATCCGACTAAGCCCGGCTTGGTTGTGATCGGCATATCAGGAGTATGTGAAGGTTCAGTTGGCGTCAGCTACAATTGTTGTTCAGATGGCAGCGGCGACATCAAGGCCAATGTCGGTAAGGTCGAATGCAAAGGAGTCGCTACGTTGACGAAGTTCACAAATGTGAGCTTCAGTTGGCCAATCTATCCAGGGAAAGATTTTCCTTTTGCAACCTGTCCGGGTGGGTAAGGAAGCCATATGAAACTATCACAACGCGAAGCAGGTAAACATAAGTACTCCAAACAGGGCGCAACCATGAAGACCAGAACTCCCACCCCGATCCGTTTTGTTGGTCATGTATTGTCAATTCTTGTCCTTGGAGTTGGGGCGTTGATGAACCTCGGA
Organism: Myxococcales bacterium; assembly: GCA_013360285.1. GTDB lineage: Bacteria > Myxococcota_A > UBA9042 > JABWCM01 > JABWCM01 > JABWCM01. Next base: position 17,222 of record JABWCM010000068.1, on the reverse strand, counting down.
TCATCGACTGCCACAGCCCAACAACTCTCCGAAGGCTGCCTCGTCAACCTGCTGAATTATTCGGCGCCTGTTGAATCCGACGGAACGTGGGTGCTCCCCAACCTTCCCGTAACCCCGGGGTATTACCGCTTGCGGGTAGTATGTACGGAAAATGGAGTCACGACCCGCGGTATGTCACCGTTTTTCACCATGGATGGGGACGAACCAGTCGATTTTGGTCAAATCACGATGGGGGTGTTTGACCCTCCCGCGCAACAGTTGTGGGTAACCGGCGCCGAGTTGTTCACTGCCGTGGGCCAACAATCCAAACTGTTCGTTGTAGCCCAACTTCCGGGTGGGGAGTTCCGGTCCGCCTCCACCGGCGAAGCCGGCACCTGGTACACCTCCAGCAATGCCGCCGTCGCTACCGTTGGTCCCGACGGCACGGTCACCGCGGTGGGCAACGGGTTGGCCACCATTCAAGTGCGCAACGAAGGGGTGACCGCCAGCCATGTCGTGGAAGTGCGTATCAAAATGGATGACGACGACGATGGGTTGCCGAACCACTACGAACAAATCGCCGGACTCAACCCTGCCGATCCCGGGGATGCTCAGTTGGACCCGGACGGTGATTTGTTGACTACCTTCGACGAATATTTTGCCGGCACCCACCCCTTTGTGGCCGACACCGATGGGGACGAAACCACCGATGGGGACGAATTGGGAACTTTGGGCACCGACCCCCTGGTGCCGGACACCGATGGGGACACCCTTGTAGACGGTAAAGAGGTGTTTTTGGGAACCGATCCGCTGGATGTTGACAGCGACAACGACGGCATTTTGGACGGTATCGAAATCGCGATGTCGCTCGACCCCACCCTTTATGACTCCACCACCACCGTGGTGGGTAACATCGTCGACGCCTTGGGGGCAGCCGTTCCGGATGTGGCCGTTGTGGCCTTCGGGCAGATCCTCACCAAAACCGACGCGCAGGGTTATTTCGAACTTCCTTTTGTTCCAGAAGTAGAAGGGCAATCCAATACCATCGTGTGCCGGTGGGTCAAAAACGGAACCGTATTACAAGTCGAAGCCGATTTTGTGCCGGCACCGGGCGGCACGACCACTGTCGGTCAGTTACAGATTGCTTATCTAAGCGAATCGGTCGGCGGCTACGTCATGAGCCCCACCCAAGTCCCCGTGCCCGGAGCCAACGTTACGTTGATTGCCGGCGGGGAAACCCGAACAGCGGTGACCGATCCCGAAGGGCTGTACTTTTTTGGCGAAGTTCCCCCGAGTTGGGTTGTGGTGCAGGCCATCGATCCCAAAACCGGCCTACGGCAACAGTGGTCTGGAGCCTTGACTTCGGGAATGGCGTTGACCCCCGGCTTACAATTGGCGCCAAACGGCACGATTCGGGGAAAGGTGATCACGGCAAAAGAAGGCAACCCGGCAGGCGACGGGATCACGGTTCAAATCAGCGGTACGGTGAATTGGAGCCAAAAAACCGACGTGTTCAGTGAATTTCGGTTTGCGTACGTGCCATTGGGGGTTTATACCGTCGACGCCATCGGCAAAGACGGACGCAAAGGTCGCACCACGGCAACGCTGAACAGCACCAACCAAGTATTTAAGGCCAATGTTCAGTTTTTAGGGCAAGGAACCGTCATGGGGACGGTCACGACAGCCACGGGACAAGCGGTTGCGGGCGCCAAAGTGACGCTGAAAAGCAACAGCGTCTTTGGCGGAGAAACCGCCACCTTTTCCGCGTTTGACGGCTCGTTCCAATTCACCAAGGTGTATGTAGGTCTGTTTGAATTGTCGGCCTTTCATGCGTTGTCGGGGTTGGGGGGAATCGGATTCGGGTCGATTGACTCCGAAGGCGAATTTGTCGAAGTCCCCATCGTGTTGACCGCGGCGGCGACGTTAACCGGCACCGTATTTGAACATGGGGGCACCACTCCGGTGGCCGGCATCAAAGTCACCGTGTCTCCTTCGGGAAAATCGATTCTCACCAACCCGTCGGGGCAATACACGTTTGTGGGATTGCCCTTGGGAATCTACGAAATCGTTGCGACCAAACTCAATGGGGACTGGGGTAAAGCCGCGACCACCCTGAATGTGCCCGACACAACCCACACCAAAGATGTCGTGTTGTTGGGAACCGGCACCGTGTTGGTCCACATCCACGATGGGGGCGGCAAACCCAAACCAGGGGTCGAAGTGTTGTTGACCTCGGAAAATGTGGCTGGGGGCAAAAAACAACTCATCAGCGGCCCGGAAGGAACCTGTTTGTTTTCCAACGTGTTGGCCGGCCCGGTCAAAATCGAAGCCAACGACCCCAAAGGTCCATTGGGGGGTGTCGTATCCACCACGGTGTTGGCCGGGGAACAGGCGGAGGTGACGATCACATTGGAGCCATCGGGCATCATCCAAGGACAAGTGTACGCCCCCGATGGGGTGTCGACGTCGGTGGGGGTGAAAGTGGTATTACAACCTACCGGCCAAACCTTTTTTACGGGCAGCGATGGTAAGTTTGCGTTTTTGAATGCGCCGGTGGCAAAAAGCCCGTTTACAGTCAAGGTTTACGACCCAGCAGGCACCCTGCGTGCCAGTGAATCCAACATCGTTTTGAGTTTTCACGGCCAAATCAAAAACGTGAATTTAACCTTGTCGGGTATGGGGACGGTCAAAGGAACCATTTATGACCCAAGTGGCCAACCGCTTTTGGGCGCCAATGTTTCGGTAAAAAGTATGGTGGAGGGGGGTCCCACCCGAACGTTGATCACAGGCATCACCGGTCAATACCAAGGCAATGCCATTCCGGTGGGGCCGGTCCAAGTGTCGGCGAGTAAATCAGCGGTTCAGCAATTCGGCAACGCCAGTGGAGAAGTGAGTTTTGATAAAGAAATTGTAACCATCGATGTCACAATGAAACAAAACGAACTGCAACCCCAGCCCAATGCGTGCGGTACGTTGACGACGTTGTTTGACGCCAACAACTTTCCATTTGCCATTTGTAAAGCCGGATATGCGGCCGACGGATTTCAAAACGTCGTGGCCGGCGATGGGGGAAACAACCGTGGAGCGTTGCGTTTGGAACTAATTCAAGGCAACACCATCAAAGAGTTTGAAGCCAAAGATGGACTCACGATGATGGCCGGCCAGGGGGTGCTCACGATGGCCCAGGGTTATTTTGGGCTCAATGTGACCCGTACGGTATTTGTGCCCCACGACGGTTATTTTGCTCGGTTTGTCGACACGTTGACCAATCCTACAGACAGTCCCATCACGGTGACCATTCGCCACAAAACCACGTATGGGACCCGCACCGGCGTTGAGTTTGGCCAAACCTATACATATGGTATGGACGCGGTCACAACATCCAGCGGCGACGCGACGTTGTCCCATTCCCAAGGCGACCACTGGGTCACCTTGGACGACAACATCAATGGGGATCCGTTTTTACAAATAGGCACGTTCCCGTCGGTGGCCCAGGTGTTTGACGGTCCCGACGCGGTTCAATCCGCCTCGAAAATCAATTATATCAAACCTTTCGGCATCGACGAACGGTTGCAGATCGCCACCGAATTTGCCAACGTCACGGTCCCACCCGGAGACAGTGTGTTGGTGATGCAGTTTTTTGTGCAAAGCACCACCCAGTTGGGGGCGCTGACTGCGGCCGAACGCCTCGTCACCATTCCACCGGAAGCCTTGTACGGACTGTCTCCGGAACAACAGGCAAAAATCATCAACTTTGATATGCCGGAAGACGGCATCTCGACTGTCGAGGCGTTGCCCCCACGAAACGGGCACGTCGATTTGTCGGTTTTCGAGTGGGACACCACCACCCCGGTTCCCGGCGCCACGGTACGATTTATCAGCAACAACCCCCTGTTTGGCCGTACCTATAAAATCGCCATGAATGCCGATGGAGAAGCCCAGCTCAAATCCCAGTTGTTTAAGTTCGGGCAAACCGTGGCGATCCCTCGGGAATCGTTTACGGTCGAAGCCACCCATCCACAGTCGAAACAACTTTCCGGCGAGGTTACCGGCGACTTTGAGGACGATTTCACCGATCCGCAAACCCTCGTCAGTTCGGCTTCCATCAGTTTCGGGTCAGGTGGGGTGATTTCCGGAGTGGTGTATCGACCTGACAACACCGTGGTTAGTTTTGGGGAAGTGGTTCTTTCCGGCCCGGAACTCAGCCACCAAGTCACAACCAAACTCAACGCCGACGGGAGTTTCCTGTTTGGCGGCCTGCCGGCGGGCACCTATGCGTTACAAGCCACCATGACCGTTCCCCAAGGTACTGGCCTCAAAGGATTTATTTCGGCGACGGTTGAACTATCCCAAACCACCTACACCACCATTTTTGTTGAACCTGCCGGAATGTTGGTGGGCACGGTATTCCAAGGGGGGTTGCCGTTGGCCAACGTGGCGATCAAGGCGAGTGGGCCAAATTTTTCCCGAACCACGACCTCCGATACCGGCGGCGCTTTTGTGCTGTCGGATATGCCGCTTGGCACCTTTACGGTTACTGCCACGGAATCGAAATCCAAACTAAAAGCTTCGGCCGAAGTCGAAATCTTTGATAACGAAGTCACCACCGTCAACCTGGTGATCGATGGGTTGGGGACCGTTGATTTGACGGCAACTTTCGCCGACGCATCGCCGGCGGCCAACGCCAAGGTGCTCATCGCCAAAGGTCCTCCCGGTACCGGGTTTGGATACGTCGGCACAGCCTCGGTCACAGGTAAGTTAAGTATTCCCAGCGTCCCTACCGGGCCGTTTACGGTGCGGGTCATCCATCCCAAAAACGATGCGCTCCTGGTCGAGGTATCGGGGATGGTGACGACCCACAAAGAAGTGGTGCCGATTACTGCGGTGCTCCCCATCGACGCCCCACCCTCTGTGGAACTCACAGCTCCCGCGGCCGGCACTTCGGCAACTGCCGGCGCCAACATCACGGTATCAGCAACGGCAACTGATGACCTGGGGGTTGTCGCGGTATCGTTTGTCGTCAACGGCAAAACTGTAGCGACCAAATGGGCTCCCCCCTATGGGGCAACCGTGAAAGTGGAAGCCCCCCCGGGATCGACCACCATGACGATTGTGGCCGTCGCCACGGACAATGGGCAAAACAGCAAAGTATCGGCCCCCGTTACTGTCGAAGTGGTGCCCGATGAAACGCCGCCTTCCGTTCAGATCACCTCACCCGGCGATGGGGCCACCTTTATCGAAGGAAAACAAATCACGGTCATGACTACGATTACCGACAACATCGGTATTTCCAAAACAGAGTTTTTTGCCAATGGCGCTTTGTTTGCGTCTTATGGGGCCGCCGTAGCCCAAAGCAAATTCACCATTCCTTCGGATATGGCGTCAACCGGCACGACGGAATTGGTGATCCTCGTTCGTGCCACCGATACATCCGGCAGCACCACACAAGACACGGTAACGCTTGGGGTCACCGTCGATCAGCCCCCCACGTTGACCGTGACGCAAGCCCCCATACCCAATTCTTCGGTTATCGAAGGCACCCCCATTATGTTTCAGGCAACGGCGACCGATGACATGGGGTTATCGGTCTCGTTGCTGGCCGACGGCGTCGTGGTTCAAACCCGGTTTCAACCCCCTTATCACTTTTCCGTAGTTGCCCCCGCGGCCGACTCGGTGATCAATCCGGTAACTTATCTGGTGCGTGCAAAAGACACCAAAGGACAAACCGCAGACAGCGATCCGTATCCGCTCATCATTGTTGAAGACACCGCCCCCACGGTCACCATTGTGTCCCCGGCAGATGGCGCCGAAGTCACCGAAGGGGCGACGGTTCTCATCCAAACCGATGCGGACGATGATCTTGGAGTCACGCAAGTGGAGTGGAAGGTGGGAGGCACCACCGTGGGCACCGACAGTACCGCACCTTTTACTTTTGCAGTACAAATCCCCGGAGGCGATGACGGCACCCCCATCGCCATCGAAGCGATTGCGTCCGATACGATCGGGCAAACCGGATCGAATTCGATCACGGTGGTGCTCAAAGATGACCTCGTGGCCCCGTCGGAGGTGACCATCGTGGCCCCCGTCGACGGCACCACTTTGCCAACTGCGCCGTCGGACATCGTGTTGGTCATCGATCGGTCGTCGTCAGGTGCGGTGAATTTGGGAAAAGACATCGATGGCGATGGGACCAACGACACGGCGCTGAAAGCCTTGATTTTGACCGCAAAAGAACTCATCCAGTTTGTGAATCCCGCTCAAACCAAACTGGGTTTGGTGTTGGTGGGGAATACCGCAAGTGTTCAAAGCCCCTTGGTATTTGACGTGGAACTGATGGGTGCTCTGCTCGATGACGCGTTGGTTCAAGGTGCCTCGGGTACTTCCAACTGGTCCGCTGGAATCGACACCGCCATCAACATTGTCGTAGGCGGGTCGGCACGTCAGGAGTCCCAGGCAGTGGTGTTGTTTTTGACCGCCGGAAATGGCACCGTGTCGACCCAGGTCAAAAACCGGGCAAAATTCGGCGGGGTGTCGGTGTCATCATTCGGGCTCGGCGCCAACGTCAACAGCGCCCAACTGATGTCCCTTGCTGCCGAAACCGGCGGTAGTTTTTCTCCCATGGCCGGCCCCGAAGGATTGTTGGACGCGGTTTCGAGCCTCACGGGCCTGGGACTGGGAACCATCGGCGTCACAGTCGAAGCGACGGACGACGTCTCGATTGAGTCGATTACCGCCGTGTTGACGAGCCCCGATGGGGATCTCGATTTGACACTCACCGACAATACGCCTCCCTATTCGTTCGTATTTCCCATTGGCAACGTCGATGCGGAAACACCGCTGACGTTTGTCGCCACCGCGGCTGATGCCGGCGGAAACCAAACGACATCTCAACCGGTGATCGTGACCGCTTTGCCGTCCGCTACTCCCCCTACCCTGGTGTCCATCAACCCCACGTTTGGACTGCCCGGGGACTCGGTGGTGCTGTTGGGCAAAAACTTCGACCCGTTTTCGATCGCCCAACAGGTGTCGTTCGGGGGGGTGTTGGGCACGATTGTCGACGGGGACAAAATCAAGTTGACAATCACCGTTCCCGAAGGGGGCACGTCCGGATTGGTCACGGTCACCGCAGCCGGCCAAACATCGAACGGTTTGTGGTTCAGTTACGATACCGATGGGGATGGTCTATTTGACGAAGACGAAGCCATTTATGGCTCCGATCCCACGATGGTGGACACGGACTCCGATGGTCTGGGGGATTACGAAGAAGTGTTGGTGCATGGCACGTCGCCGGCCCACGATGACACCGACGAGGACGGGTTGTTGGACCCCTGGGAAATTACCTGGGGTACCGACCCGCTGACCGACGGCGATGGAGAAGAGGATCTCGACAACGATGGTCTCAACAACCTGGGTGAACAAACGGCAAACACCGACCCCACAGATCCGGACACCGATGGGGATACGCTGACCGATGGGGACGAAGTGCTCACCATCGGCAGCAACCCGTTATCGAACGACACCGATTTGGATACCTTGCCCGACGCGTACGAAGTCCAGTGGGGACTCGACCCCAATGACCCAGCCGATGCAACCGCCGACGGCGATGGGGACGGATTGGATAACCTTGGGGAATTCGCCGCCAAAACCAAACCCACCGTGGCCGACACCGATGGGGATGGACTTCCAGACGGCGCCGAAGTCCTGGTTTATCTTACCAAACCGCTCGTGCCCGATACCGATACCGATGGGCTGACCGACGGCGCCGAAATCAATACCCATTTGACTTCACCTCTGACGTCAGACACCGATGCGGACGGACTGTCCGACGGCGCCGAAATCACAGTCATTGGCTCGAATCCACTCGTTGCCGATACCGATGCCGACGGGCTCAACGACGGCGATGAAGTGTACCTGTTTGGAACCGACGCGCTGGTTCCCGACACCGATGGGGACACGGTAGACGACGGCGCGGAAGTCAACACGTTTGGCACCCACCCCAACTCCGCCGATACCGATGGGGATGGGTATGCAGACGGTGCCGAGTTGAACATTTATTTCACCAACCCCAATGTTCCCGACATTTGTAAAGAAGAGTTGTGTGACGAAATGGGGTGCACCCTGGTCGACATCACACAAACTTACTGCTGCGAATCCACGCGGTATCACGAAACCTTTACGTCGGGCACATCTGCGGGTTATGCGTTTGACCCAAGCCCCACTCTGGTCACCTGGCAGGTCACCAAGTTCGGCAAATCGTCGTCCGCCCCGGGTGCGTTGTATTTTGGCAACACGATTACCAAAAGTTTTGCTTTGGCCCAAGGAACAACGAAATTAACCAGTCCCAAAGTGTTTATCCCCGACGAAGACGACACCCAACTCACGTTTAAGTTGTTGTTGGACATGACCACGTTCCCGGCGGGTGATTCGTTGACGTTGTCGGTCAACGTCAACACCACGACGACCCAAGTCTGGTCGAAAGGACCTTCCGATCCCGTGGGGCAATGGAAAACGATCCTGGTGCCGCTGGAGGATTACCGTGGGGAAACGATTCAATTTGTGTGGGCTTATGCCGCCCTGGAAGGAAGCCCCAAGGTGGGGGAAGGGATTTATATCGACGACATCCAAGTCGACATGACCTGCCCACCGGTGCCCTGCACTTCGGTGGCCGAATGCGACGACAACAATGCCTGCACCGAAGACAGTTGTGGTTTTGAACAGGGATGTCAACATACAGCCATTGTGTGTGAAGATAACAACCCATGTACCACCGATTCGTGTAATCCGACGTCGGGCTGCACGTTTGTCAACAATACGCTCGCCTGTAACGATGGGGACGCTTGCACCACGGCCGACAAATGTGGCGGCGGTACCTGTGCGGGGACGATTACAAACTGCAATGACAACAACGTCTGTACCGACGATGGTTGCGATTCGGGGACCGGGTGTTTTCACAATAACAACACCGCCGCCTGCACCGACGGAAACGCCTGCACCACAGGTGATTCCTGCGTAGACGGTCAATGCGTTACCACTCCGCTTGTGTGCGATGATTCCAACGTCTGCACCACCGATTCCTGCAACCCACAAACCGGATGCGTTTTTGCCCTCATTTCGTGCAGCGACGGCGACTTTTGTAACGGGCCCGAAGGGTGTGACCCAACTTTGGGATGTCAACCCGCATCTCCGGTCGATTGTAATGACTCCAATGCGTGTACCGATGACGCCTGCGACTCTCTGGCAGGCTGTGTGTATACCCCGATCCTATGCAGCGATGGTGACGGGTGTAACGGTTTGGAAAGTTGTCATCCCCAATCGGGATGCCAGCCGGGCACGGCCCCCAATTGTAACGACAACGTGGCGTGCACTACCGACGGCTGTCACCCCACCACCGGGTGTTTCCACACGGCGGATAACACCTTGTGCGACGATGGACAGGCGTGCTCTACCGCGGAAACCTGTCACCCCACGCTCGGGTGCCAATATACAGTCGATCCTTCTCAATGCGATGACAACAACGCCTGCACCACCGACCAATGTGTCGGCGGTACCGGGTGTATTCATCCCCCTATTGTGTGTGACGACGGCATTTCCTGCACCACGAATGGTTGTGACCCCCAATCCGGCTGTACATTTGCCGACAATTGTACCGGTCCCATCGTCAACGCCGGCGTCGATACCAGCACTACGGAGGGAACCGCATTTGTTCGCACCGTCACCATCACCGATCCCGACACCGAAAATTATTCGGCAACCGTAAATTGGGGTGACAACTCCCCCATTCAATCGGTGACCGTCACGCCGGCAAAAACCATCTCGCTAAACCACGTCTTCAAAGACGACGGGGTGTATCCGGTTACCGTAGTGGTGACCGACTCATCGGGAAAACAAGGCACCGACGTCGTGGAGGTTACGGTGACCAACGTCGCCCCCACGCTGGAATTGGGGGACCCCATCGTGATCACCACCCAAGGTCCGTTTGTGTTAAACCGCCAACTCGTCGATCCAGGGGCGGATACGTGGTCGGGCACGGTGAGTTATGGGGACGGAACCCCCGATGAACCGTTGATCGTGTCGGCTACCGGTCTGATTACCTTGACCCACACCTATACCACCGCGGGTAATTACGTCATCACGGTTAACGTGAGCGATGACGACAACGGCACAGCCACGGACACACTCAGCGTGGTGTACACCGCGGATTTTGATTGCGCAAACCCACCCGCAGGTTACGTTCGCTGGGTCGGTGGTGCGTCGGGTGCCCAGTCAAGTTGGACCACAGCCGCCAACTGGTTCCCCGCTGGGGTCCCCACAAGCAACACCGACATCATTCTGTGTAATGGTTCGACCCATTACCCCATTATCACCGCCAATGGTGCGGTAGTACGCAACGTGTTGCTCGACTCCGCAGCTCCCATCACAATCAACCTTGGATACACGTTGAACGCGTACGGCAGCGTGGTTGGAGGCCAGTGGAACGGGTCGGGTTATTTACGGATGGTGGGAACCGACAAACTTCTTGCGGCGGTGGTGCAAAATCTCACCATTGCCAAAAAAATCACCTTGGGCGGCCCCACAGCCGTCAAACAAAATATCGTGATCGAAGCCGGCTCTACCCTGCGCCTTGCCGGCCACACGTTGACCGTCAATGGAAACTCTTCGGTGTATACAGCAGCGGTTTCAACCGGCGCCCCACAACACGGGTATGTGATGACCGATCCGAATGACCGTCTGCATGTTTATGGCACCATGTTGTTCCATTCCAACGATTTGGAGCAGGCAAACACAACGGGTCAATACACTGCGGGGGAAATCCACCACTACGGGGCCAGCTTTACGGTTTCTCGGGGTTACCAGGCCGCTGCTCGCGCGTTTGTTTCCACGGGAACCAAGGTGTTTTTTGAAGGCACAGCGGCACAAACGGTCAATTTCCATTTGACGGGGAACGGGGGCACCGTCACGGAGGCACGGTTTCACGACGTGTTGTTTGCCAATCCCGCCGGGGTGACCGTGGTATCCAATTTGATTGTGGGTGGTTTTCTCGACATTGCCCCCAATACCTTTGTGAAACAGTCGGCGAGTTATTACACCAATTATACAACCATGTTGCCCATGGATGGTCCGGGTTATCAAATCACCAACTCGGTGATCCGTTCGTACACGCCGATGGTGGTAGGCACCGACCGCAATTATTCGGCCGTTCCCACCCATTTCTGGTTGTCGGGAGGTGCAACCGTGCAACTCAATGGCCACGCCTGGGCCATGACTGGTAACTTAACACTCGACGGCAGCGACATCTTAAAAATCGAAGGTGGACAACTCACCATCGGGGGAGCTCTGTGGGTATCTATGGTCAACCCATCGGGAGGGAAAACCTACGGGCTTCATATGACCGATGCCGCAGACATCGTGGACGTCGCCGGAGCAGCCACATTTTGGGCTCCGGACTACCAGTCGGCAGTCAACACCCTCAACCAGTTTACCCATGGGGAACTCCAAGTCGGCGGCAACTTCAAAGCCGATTATGGCTATCAGTCGAGCCCACGGACATTTGTGTCCAGCGGCACCAAGGTGGTGCTCGACGGTACGTCCCCACAAACGGTATACACGCGGATCACGTCGTCGGATTTGTCTCAGTCCCGGTTTGATGATTTGGAGATCACCAACCCGACCGGGGTCACGTTTACTCAGAACGTCACCGTCATGGGGCAACTCCTTCTCGCACCGGGCGCGGTGGTCAGCCAAACGTCAGCATTTCAAACATCGTACGTGAACAGTATGCCGTCTGATGGACCCAACTATCAAATCGTGTTCACGTCTCTACGCGGCTCCACACCTACGGTGATGGACAGCCCACGGAGCTATTCGTGGCCCAGCGCCCAGTTGCTCATTTACGGCGGAAAAGTGCTGGACCAAAACGGCCACGATCTGGAATTTGGCAGTTCGTGCACGATATACGCAAGCGGCGGCCTCAAGGTAAACGGCGCCTCGACGCTGTTTGGAGGTCATCTGTCGGTTTATCACGACAATCTCGTGACCGGATCGGAATCCCACGGGTTGGTGATGAACCACCCCGCAGACGATGTCACGGTCAACGGCAACGCCTGGTTTGGCACCGTGGATTATGCTTCGTCGTCGAGTTCCAGCGGAAAATTGACCGACGGAATCCTGCGGGTACGAGGCAATTTCACAACCAACACGGGATACCAAGCGTCCATGCGGGCGTTTATTTCCACGGGGACCAAAGTGCGGTTCGAAGGAACGGCTCCGCAAACGGTCAGCGTATCGGTCAACGTGGATTCCGACACGTTATCCCGGTTCAAAGACATCGAAATCGCCGACGGCTCCAACGTGACGTTTACGACGGGCATGGTGATACACGGATACCTCGATCTGCAAGGCAGCGCGACCGTTGCCCAAACCACAAGTTATACCGTGTACGCAACCAAATTGCCCGACGACGGTCCCGGTTATCAGATCAAGTCCTCGGTGATTCGCAGCAGCACGCCGCTGGTTATGGATAGTCCACGGGTTTATTCGGCCCCATCGGTTAGTTTTACCGTCAACGCCAATACCGACTGGAATCTTGCCGGACATGACCTGTCGTTAACCGGTACGTTGGGTGTGAACCCGGCAGGAGCGTTGATCATCGACTCCTCTAAAGTCGACGTCGGCGGCAGTTTCAACGTGTACGTCGACAACGCTTCCGGGACCACCGGCCCCATGGGGCTGATCATGACCCATGCCGATGGGGAGCTAAACGTGGGGGGAAATGCGTTTTTCGCCACTCCCGACTATGCCACCAACGGCACCACCGTTGGGCAACTCACGGCGGGGACTCTCCGGGTTATGGGGAACTTCACCACTACCATCGGATACCAGGCGTCGGCGCGCGCTTTTTGTTCAACGGGTACCAAAGTGGTGCTCAACGGCACCACCCCCCAAACCGTTTCGTTGGCGATTTCCGAGTTGGCGACCACCACGTCCCGGTTTGCCGATCTGGAAATTCTCAATACCCAGGGTGTCACGTTTGGTTCGTATGTAACCATCACCGGCCAACTCACGTTGGGTGACGGGGCAATCGTACAACAGGCCAACACCAAGTCGACGTCGTATACATCGTCCCTTCCGACGGGTGGACCGAATTACAAAATCCAAATCAGTTATATTGTTGGACCGATTACGGCGACCGTTCCCCGGGCGTATCCTTATAACCTGGCCCACTTCACGATCACGAGCACTGGGTCTCTGAAACTCGCCCAAAACAATTGGGATGTGGGCGGCACCTTGAGCATCAACCCCGGCGGTATGGTGGATCTTCAAGGCGCTCAAGTCCAGGTAGGGGGGAACTTTGCCGCCGGTGTCGCCAATACTCCGGTAGGCGGCGCCGACCGCGGCCTGGTGATGCGCGGCAATAACGATCTGTTGGACATCGCCGGCAATGCCCAGTTTTATACGGGTGACTACGAAAACGCAGCATCCACATCGGGGAGGCTCACCGCAGGAGAAATCCGCATCGGAGGTAACTTTACCCAATGGGCCGGATATCAGGGCTCCGGGGGAGGATTTGTCTCCAGCGGCACCAAAGTGATTTTGGATGGCGCCGCAGCCCAAACCGTGAACTTTGCCCACCCGGGTACGTCGCGTTTTCGCGCGATCGACATCAGCAACCCCGTGGGAGTCACCTTTACCAGCGAAGTATATGTCGACGACAAACTCACGTTGGTGGGCGGGGGCCGCGTTGTACAAAGCGGAAGTTTTTCCACCCGATATATCCAAAAAATGCCGGCGATTGAGAACGGTTCTTACGAAGTCACCAACACCCGGGTCACGGGCCAGGTGACCATGGATGCGCCGCTTTCGTTGCTTTACAGCACAAACCACCTCCTGATCGATTCCGGAAACGTAGGGCTGCGCCCAGGGGGATATCCGTTGGTAATCGGCGGTGCGTTGTCGGTGTCGTTATCGACCAACACCGAAGTGGGGTTGGTGATGACGTTGCCGGAAGACGACGTTCGTGTCAAAGGCAATGTCACCTTCCGTTCGGTGGATTATGCAAGCACAGCCAACAGCTCCAACTCATTAAAAGCCGGAGTGTTACGAATCGGCGGCAACCTAAGTCAAATCGCCGATTACCAGGGTTCCCCCTATGCGTTTATCTGCAATGGAACCAAGGTGATCTTCGACGGAGCCGGCCCACAAACGGTGAGTTTCCAAACCCCAGGAACCGGGTCGTCGCGGTTTAAGGACGTCGAGTTTCAAAATACCGGTGGCGGCGTCACCATGACAACCAGCGTAAACGTCGTGGGGCAGTTGACCATGGTGTCGGGCACGTTGACCCAATCAGCCAGTTACGTGGTGGATTATTCCAACGCCTTGCCGATCACTTCCCCCGGATATGCCGTGAAAAACACCCGCGTGGTGTCGGCCATCACCATGGGTGCGAACACCACATTGCCCAACGGCGGCAACCTCACCATTGTGTCGGGCGCCAAATTGGTGACCAATGGTTATATGTTGACGGTGACCGGCAATCTGTCGGTCACGAGTGGAACGACCGGAGAACACGGCTTGGTGATGAAAAACCCCGCCGATCAGGTGTCCGTATTGGGAAATGCGGCGTTCGCCAATATCGATTATTGGAACGGCACCACATCCGGTAACTTTACCGGCGGCACTTTGTCGATTGGTGGTAATTTTACGGAAACCAAAAATTATCAGGCAAATGGACTCGCTTTTGTATCCACCGGCACCAAGGTGGTGTTCAACGGGTTAGGGGCGCAGTCGATTTCGTTCCAGTCCCCCAATCTTTCGAAATTTTCCACGGTGGAATTCGCCGGAACGGGTACGGTTACGTTGGCAACCGACGTGTATGCAAGCGGTGTTTTGATGTCGCCGGGAGCCATCGTTCCCAAAATCACGTCCGCCAATCGGTTGTTGTCGGTTGCGGGACTCAACGTCGATGGGTTGGTGGTTGAAAACACCCGGATTGTCAGCACTCAGGGCACGGTGACCCAATTCGATAACGTCACGTTCCAATCCATGGGGAACACCGTCGATGCGTTGACTTTGACGCATGCAGGCACGACCAACACATTTTCGGGGTTGAACTTTAAGTATATTCCCACAACGGGGCGCTACATCGTCGCCAACAAAACCGCCGGCGCGACCCCTTGTCAATTGACGGTTGCCACATCTACTCCCAAATATGGGGTTCCCAAAACCGCTACGTCGGGAGGATATACGTTGGTGTGGGGTGACCCCGCAGACGATACCGACGGGGATGGGCTGGCAGATTCTGCGGAATTTGGCGCCCTGGGCACGAATCCGTTGGTCGCCGATACGGATGGGGACGGAGCCAACGATGGGGCGGAAGTGGGTTTGGGGACCGATCCCAAATCCGCGGCAAGTGTCCCTCTGAAATGGGGAACACCGACCACGTTGTCTGCCGGAGTAGATGCAACGCAATTGGCCGTGGGGGACCTCAACGGCGACACCCTGGAGGATATCGCCGTCGTCAATCCGACCGAAGGTTTGGTGGCGACCTTTCTTCAGGACACATTGGCCCCCGGAACCTGGCTCAACGGGGCGGTGTTGGACACGGGAGTCGGCAGCGCACCTTCGGGATTGGCCTTGACCGATGCCGATGGGGATTCGGCAATCGACATCGTGGTGACCCTAGAGGCAACCGGTGAATTGGCGATTTTTGTACAAGACATCACGCAGCCGGGTGAGTTTTTGGCACCGGTGATGATGTTTGTGTGCAATGGCCCCACCGCAGTGATAGCGGCGGACTTTGTAGGGACGTCCAACCCTGATTTGGCGATAGCCTGCACCGGCGATGGTACCGTCGATATCCGGGAATCCGTCAATACACTGGATTTTTATGGGGATGCCAACACGATCCTCAACGTGCTTGGGGTTTCACAACTCTCCGCCGCCGACATCAATGGAGACCAGCTTGTGGACCTGGTCGCATCGGCACCGACCGACGATGCAGTGGTGGTCGCGCTCCAAGACAACAACGTAATCGGCACCTGGCAACCACCGGTGATGGTGCCGACGGGAGCACAGGGAGCCACACCGACGGCAGTAGTAGCTCAGGATTTCACGGACGACGGGATGGTGGACTTGATGGTGGTCAACGCCGGGGAAGAAACCGTGGTGTTGTTACAACAAAACAACACCACCCCAGGAGACTGGCACGAGCCGCAGGTAGTGGGATCCGGAAGCGGGGTATTGCGGTTGGACAGCGCCGACATCGACGGCAATGGGCAACTCGATCTGGCGGCATCCAACGACACCCAAACCACAACAACAGTGTGGTTACACGCCCCGGCCGCCCCCACAACATGGTACGGCATAACCAAATCGTTGCCCGGCCCCACCCACGACGTCCGTATTTCGTCCGATCTGAACAAAGACGGCAATCCCGACCTGATAGCCAGCCACCCCACCACCGGAACGATCTCGGTCCATCTTCAGCAGTAACTTAGCTGTGGTGTTTTTTTAGGGAATTTCCCGACCCAGCCGAATTTGCGCCCGATCGTCCAGAAAAATCCTCAGAGTTTGTGAGAAAAGGTGGGGACGGACTTGGACGCGAGGATTTTGGCCACGATGCCCGGAAAAAAACCGAGTCATATCGGGAATATGGCGCAGGGACTTTTGCGGGCGAGGCGGCAAAATGCGGCCAGGACAAAAATTTCATCTAAAAACACCACGCACCTAAGTGGTGCTCCAGGAAACAGACATATACAAAAAACCAAGTAAAGACGGCTACCGGAGCATGCCACCTCCCGTTTTCGCCGAACAAAACGGCTACCGGAGGACGCCACTTCGTGTTTTGACAGAACAAAACGGCTACCGGAGTTTGCCACCTCCCGTTTTCGCCGAACAAAACGGCTACCGGAGTTTGCCACCTCCCGTTTTCGCCGAACAAAACGGCTACCGGAGGACGCCACCTCCCGTTTTCGCCGAACAAAACGGCTACCGGAGTACTCCGCTTGCCGTTTTCGCCGAACAAAACGCCTACCGGAGTTTGCCACCTCCCGTTTTCGCCGAACAAAACGGCTACCGGAGTTTGCCACCTCCCGTTTTCGCCGAACAAAACGGCTACCGGAGTTTGCCACCTCCCGTTTTCGCCGAACACAAATTCGTTCAGCCATTTTTTACGCTCCGAGTTTGTGAAAAAATATAGGGACGGGCTTGGACGCGGGGATTTTGGTCCCGATGCCAGGAAAAAAACC
>JABWCM010000067.1 GCA_013360285.1 Myxococcales bacterium | reverse complement strand
GAAAACCAACCTGTAGACCAAAAGTGCGACGACTCGGTCACATGTACCGTTCACGTCTGCGTTCCCGACTTCGGGTGTGTAGGAACTACTGTTGTCGCGCTTTGTAACGACGGGGATCCGTGCACAACAGATGCTTGTAGTAGCACCAAAGGATGCGAACACATTCAGATTGACGGCTGTGTGCCACCGGAGCCGTGCGTTGATGTCAATGAGTGCAACGACGGTATTGCCTGCACCATTGACAGTTGTGACTCGCAAAAAGGATGTTTACACGTGGCGTCGGCAACCAATTGTGACGACCTGGATCCCTGTACGACTGAGTCTTGCTCTGTGCCCGACGGGGGCTGTGTCACCGCACCGGCGAGCGGTGCTGTTTGCGACGACGCCGATCCGTGTACCAACACCAGTCAATGCGAGTTTGGAGTGTGCGTAGGCTCCGGGGACATTTGTGGATGTGACCCGCTTGTCCCCTCGCCGGCACAGAAAGTCATTTCGTTGCAAATCGGAAGTGCCGGCATGCCCGGCGAAGGCCTGGACGTCGACAACAATCCCAACACATGTGCCCCCAAAGATGCCTGCTCCGGCGGAATCGACAACGCCCTGTCGTTTATTGCCGGCCTGGCCAATTCGTCACTAGTAGAAGCAGTGGCATCAGGCGGACTCGTATTCTTAATCGACTATCTGCCAACCCCTGGAGACACCACGCCCCAAAAACTATCGTTGCTTACGGGAGCCGTCTCCGAAACAACACCCGGATGCGATCCGTTGACTACAGGTTGTGCGTTCTTGGTAAGCTCAGACAGCTTCGACGCAGACACATGTAATCCATTGATTTTCTTTGATAACGCCACACTTACGGGTACGGCTGTCGTTGCCGGTGGCACAAATTCACAAATCCAAATCTCCATTCCGCTGGGGGATACTGCGCAATTGGATCTCACATTGCATGGCGCTAAATTAGCTGCAACAGCAACGTTTTCGGGTGGTAAATTACAAACAATGACAGGACTCATCGGCGGCGCATTGCCGAAGCAAACACTACTAGATGCGCTCAATGCCGTCCCGGAAGAATCGCTGCCGTTGCCAAAAAGCACCGTACTTGGATTGATTGAAACGGCAGTCGTCGAAGACGTCGACATTAACGGCGACGGGAAACCAGATGGCGCGTCCATGGCACTGAAATTTTCGTCCATTGCCGCACCGGTTGTTGGATTGTCTGACACATCTCCTTGAGAGGGTGTTTGGGAAAAAAATAAGCTACGCGAGCCATTGGCCTACTGCGTCGGTCCTGCCTCGGTCGGCCCATACCTTCGGGTACGCCTCCGGTGGGCCTCAGTCGGCAGGCCCGCCTCGCTACGGCCACTGTCTCGCTCGCCGTTATTTTTTTCTCAAACACCCTCTTAGAAACGCAAAAAAATTAACCCTTCGCCCCATGTGAGGTATGGAAACCGAGTTTAGCGGGTGGCATATGATAGCTGCCCTTGGGCTTGTTGCCCTCAATGCTTTTTTTGTTGCCAGCGAATTTGCGATTGTCAAAGTTCGACGCACGCGACTTACGGAATTGGCCGAAGCGGGAGATGCGCGCGCCAAAGTAGCGCTTGCGGTAACCGCGGACGTTAATTCTTATCTTACTGCCAATCAACTCGGCATTACTCTGGCTTCTTTGGCATTGGGATGGATTGGTGAGCCAGCCGTTGCTGGGCTGCTGTCGCCGGTCTTGAATTTCTCTGGTCTAAACGAGACACCAGAGGTGGCGCGAATCATTACGACCGTCGTGTCGTTTATTGTCGTCATGTTTCTGCACACAGTTTTGGGGGAGTTGGTTCCCAAATCGGCTGCGATCTTATACAGCGACGCGCTCGCTATTCATTTGGCATGGCCGCTGCACATGTTTTATCGGGTAACTTACCCGATAATCTGGTTATTTAATAGCGCAGCCAACTTCTTTTCCCGAATACTTGGGATGAACCCCGACAAAGTAGACGAGGAATCACACAGTGTCGAAGAACTCCGAATGATCGTGTGGGCTACGAGGCAAAGTGGCGAACTGGACTCGATAACCAGCAAGTTAATGACAAATCTTCTGGATTATCGGGACCGAACAGTTCGCGAAGTGATGACCCCCAGAAACGACATTGTGACATTGGATCCAAGGAAATCTGTAGCCGATTGCTTCGCTCAAGCCATTGGTAGCCGGTATACACGATTTCCTGTTTATCATCCTGTTGACCAGAAAATCTTAGGTTATGTGCATATCCGAGATTTGGTTCGTATTCACTTACGAGGGGCATCCAGTCTGGCCCTGTTCGAAATCATGCGTGATATCATCCATGTTCCCGAAGGGCTCCCCGCCGATCTAGCACGCCGGCAACTGCAGAAAGCCCACAAACATGTTGCGGCGGTCATTGATGAGTTCGGAGATTTCGCGGGAATCGTCACGATGGAGGATTTGCTGGAGCAGATCTTTGGGCAGATTCAAGATGAATTGGATCAGGAATCTCCCATGGTCCTCGAAATTCGCCCCGGAGAGTGGGAAATTGATGCGGGATTGCTCTTGGATGCCGCAGAAGAAGACCTTGGGGTAGAGTGGGACGCCGAACCTGAAGGTCAAGATACCGTCGCGGGTTACATTATGTATCGGCTAGGCAGGATCGCAGCCGTTGGCGATACCGTGACCACCGTACATCATTGTTTTGAAGTAACCGCAATGGAGGGAGTCCGTATCGTGAAGGTCCGAGTCACTCGCAAGACGGATTCGCCACCTTCGTCTTGACCGCAAAAAACACACATCATTCGCCAGTTACCCATCGCGGTTCACGGTGGCGAATCTATCGCCTTCCAATGAAGCGCATCCTCACGTGCAACGGGTTTCTGAGATCCATCCTGCGCATCGGTTCGTTTTTTGTTCTTTTTCGGTTTCGAAGCATTACCGTTGGTCGAAGAACTACCGCCATGGACGAGGGCATCCGCAGTCACGTTACGGCTTGAGTCGCCACTTTGGGGTTTGTCCGGCGTCGCGGATCCGGACTCATCGCGTCGAAGGAGTAACTTAACGCTGGTCGAACTGAATACTTTTGGATCAATGAGCACCTTTTCCGAATGATGTCCTGCGCTTCTAACTTCCAACTCGCGTGCACGCTCGCCGTCCCCGATTTCTACTGAATAGGGTGTTGGGCCCAGCTTTCTACCGTCCTGGTAAACATCTCCCTCGGGAACCGATTGAACCGTAATTACGCGAACATTTGTAAGTCTCTTTGGCAGCGTAATAAACGCTGTAACTGGAACAACCAAACGTCCACCAACACTTCTGGCTATCGCAACGTCGGATCCCCCCGGGGAACCCATGCCTCCCCCTTTCCATAGCCACAACGCAGTCCCTCCGGCCGACAACAAAAGCACTCCCAGGGCCAACCACAACCAACGAACCGAAGTCGTACGCGCCGGAGCGACAACGGCCGAAGTCATGTCGACGACCCCGTCGGGTGCCTCGACCTCGGTCGATCCCAGATCCCAGTGGGGCACCCGATGCATTACCGTCGGATCGTCAGCTTCAACTTCGCCGTAAAGTTGTTCGTTGTACGATGTTCGTAAATCCTCCATCATACGCGCGTCGTCAAACCGAGTTTGTACGATAGTTTTGTCTTCGTCATCCTCGTCGCGCGAAACCGACGAATCACCAAAATTGAGACTATCCACCGACAGAAACAACGTCGGCCGTTCATTGGACGGCATGGTGGCAACAGCGCCATGAATCGCTTGGGCGGTCACTACGCGGGTTCTTGCGTCATTGTCGGATTCTTCGATGGCCGGCGCCTGATACGCTGACTGGGAGCCATACCGCGCAAACTCATCGGTGTACAAAATACTGTCAAGTACCTGCACCACAGCTTCCGCCGAATCCGGACGCAAAGCGGGGTCTTTCTGCAACAAAGCGTAAATAAGATGCTCCAACCGTTCGGGTATCGCCGCATGCCCCAGTCGATGCCGCAAATTCGGCACCGGATCATGAATGTGCTTCATCACGACGCCGATCGGTGTGTCGGCTTTAAACGGCACGTCCCCGACTACCATCTCGTATAGGATAATTCCGAGACTATATAAGTCTGTTCGCCTCGTAAGTTCACGGTCAAGCCCCTGTTCGGGGGAAAGATACAGGGGAGTACCGCAAATGAATCCGGTCTGGGTCAACGTTTCCTGCGGAGCACCATCTGCGATGAATTTTGCAATACCGAAATCGAGAACTTTGACGAAATCGACTTCACCCACAATATCGGTCAAAAAGATGTTCTCGGGCTTGAGATCACGATGAATGATGCCGCCACGGTGAGCTTCAGCAAGAGATTTACAGGTCTGACGGGCAATAGCACAGGCCCGCAACGGAGCAACACGCCCTTCGTGTTTGATCACATAAGCAAGGGTCCGCCCCTCCAGAAACTCCATTGCGAGAAAAAGATAACCGTCTTCCGACCGCCCATAGTCGAATACTTTAATTGTGTTCGGATGCCGGAGTCTGCTGGATGCCAGCGCTTCTTGGTTAAATCGTTGCAGTTGATTTTTGTCGTCGGACAATGAGCGAGTCATCACCTTCAACGCAACGGGTTTCTGCATACTAAGTTGAATGGCGCGATACACGGTGCTCATACCGCCGCGACCAATCAACTCAATGATTTCATACCGTTTGTCGAAAATGCGACCAATCAGGTCGCTGGTATCGCTCATTCGGCGCAAAGTAAGCCCCCTTTCACTTGGGCAGGTGCCCGCGAAAACCAAACACGGTCCCATCGAACGGGCCAACAATTCCACGGACACCAAGGGACCAACTTCACAAACGACCTTCTGGGAGCAAACAACGCATTGGACAACAACCAAATTGAATTGTAAACGAGCAACAACCTTTCGCCAACCCCAAATCCGCCGCTTTTTGACATGAAATTTGTTTCGCAAAAATGCGGCTCGTGGCGTCAACTGTGCTTGTTCATTTCAAAATGTCCGTGCTCACACGGTCCGCACAAACCACGAGTACGCTTGACGTGCTGGATTTACGCCTTTAGTCTAGCCGCACCCTCGAATGGTGTTGAGGATTGCATGGCAACAGGAAGCGTCTCAAGTCACACATCGCCAATGCCGAACCACACATCGGCCTTTCGTCTACGCCGGTTTTGGAACTGGTTCCCAATGGGGTTGGCATATGCCTTTCTGTACATGGGCCGGTACAACTTGACCGTCGCCAAGAGTTCGCTCGGGATCCTGATGTCGAAGGAGGATTTCGGCGTCATTTTCGGCGTGGGAACGTTGGTTTATGGCGTATCCTTTCTGCTGAACGGCCCACTGACCGACCGTATCGGAGGAAGACTGGCGCTGTTGGCTTCGGTTCTCGGATCAGCGTTCATGAATGCTGCGATGGGGATCTATGTTCAAAATACGCTCAGTGCATCCGATCCCGATCAGAACAACCTGCGGCTATGGCTGTCGGTGATGTACGGCGTAAACATGTATTTTCAGTCGTTTGGTGCCGTCGCTATCGTCAAAGTGAACGCTCATTGGTTCCACGTGCGTGAACGGGGTGGTTTTAGCGGAATCTTTGGAACCATGATTTCTTCAGGGATTTTTTTGGCGTTCACGGTCAACTCGTGGATCCTGGGTTTGGTGAAGGGTCCTCAGGGCGTAGATCAAACCTGGTGGGTCTTTTACGTACCGGCCGCCTTGTTGTTCGCAATGTTTGTGATCGAGCTGTTACTGCTGAGGGACCAACCCAGTCACGCGGGACACGGCGACTTCGATACCGGCGATGCAAGTTCGGGTGATTCCGTAGGCCCTACTTCTGCGTGGGACCTATACCGCCGAATTCTTACTAACCCGATTATCTTAACCATCGCTGCGGTCGAATTTTGCACTGGAATCCTTCGCCAAGGCGTTATGCATTGGTTTCCGTTTTACGTCAAAGAAGTTTGGACCCTGCCACGTAACCACTGGCTTGACGCAGGCAGTTGGTCCAGCTTTTGGACCGTGATCGTCGCGTTTGCCGCATCTGCCGTATTTTTCTCTCTTTATGCTTGGACACGGCGGAAGTTACAAAAAAACCGCCCTGTTCTGCTTATTTCCGGCGCATTTCTCTTTCTTGCCCCATTCGTCCAAGGCGGGTGGGGCGGACTTCTCTTTGTGGCTGGTGTCGTTGGCGGTAATATAGCGGGTTGGGTTTCCGACATTTTTTTCCAGTCACGTCGTGCCCCTGCCGCTGGCGGAATGTATGCCCTGCTGGCCGTTTGCGTTGGACTCATGTTTTTTGGTTTGGGAAGTACAACCAACCAAATTGACTGGGTCGACGAAAAAGCCGGTAGCGGATTGCTTGTTGGAGATACGATTGTCGGAGTGTCAGACAAGACGGGCTTTACGGATTGGGAATCTGTTAAATTAGCGGTGCAGTGTATTCCGGCAACGTGTGTGGACCCGGGCGCAAAAAAACAGGTCTCGGAGACAGCGAAGTGGGACTCACAACGGTGTATGTGCTCAAGTTCGCCTAAAGTGGACGGGGGTACACTTCAGAAATCCACGGGGGTTATTCCTTTAACCGTTTTACGCAACGGCGAAACCGTGACAGTGAACCTAAAAGACAAACATCAATTCATGGCCGCAGGTGATGTTCGGCGATTGCCGGCCGGTCCAAAGTTGTCTATCACACCTGCATTGCTCGGTATTTTGGTGGTATTGATCAGCCTGTGTGTCATCGGCACCCATGGTTTGTTGTCTGGGACTGCTACCATGGACTTTGGCGGACGCAAAGCAGCGGCCACAGCAGTCGGATTCATTGACGGTGCAGTCTATCTCGGTACAGCCGTACAATCGTTTGCGTTGGGTTATTTGACTCCTCTAAACTGGACCTATTGGCCGATGTTCATGTTCCCCTTTGGGGTGGCAGGCTTTTTGCTTTGTTTGCGAATATGGAAGGCTCTCCCTTCTCGCCAAAAATAACTTCCTTCCGGCATGTTATAGTTTGATTCATCGTGGAATTTGTAAGCTCAGAGTTTGTGGAAAAATATGGGCGCAGGTTTTGGGCGTGGACTCAAGCTTGTGAGAAATGCGGGCTAGAACCTATTGACGTTGGACATCCCGTGCTCTACGGTTTGTAGCGTGTATGCGTCCTTTTTTGTCTTCAGTGTTTACTTAGTGTCCTTTCTTGGTGCGTTCGCACCGGAAGCTATCGCGTATCAGCCCTTCCGCACCGATGCAGGCAAGCCGGTTCATTGGGAATCGCTGGTCATTCCCATCGAAATCGCGGGCAATCCGGCGGACATTGCAAAAGAGTTTGCCGTACAAACCATCGAGACCGCCATGCTCACCTGGCAGTCGCTCCCATGTCACCCCATCGTTTTGCATCATGTGGGCGAACCAAAAAACAACTCTTACGCTATCGACGGACACAATCGAATCCTGTGGATGAATGGGTTGTGGCCGGGAAGCCCGACGGAACTTGCGTGGACAGTGGTCACGCACGACGAGGCCACCGGACAGATCGTCGACGCGGATATCCTCATGAACGACGCCGGGTTTCTGTTCGGAACCGCATCTTTCGGCGACCCGATAACATATGACCTTTCCGGTACAATCACCCACGAGTTGGGTCACTTCCTGGGGTTAGATCACTCACAAAAGAGTGAAGCCACGATGACCTCTGACATTGATATCTTAACAGTTACATCGTTAACTTCGCTTCATGCAGATGATATTGTAGGCGTGTGCAGTCTATACGAACCTCGTCCGATGGGCTCGGAGCGTCAACATGGGAACTTGCTTCGTCGTGCCGGGCAACGTAATCTCGAAGAACAAAATCCGGACCAGCCATCTGACCATCATCGTATGCTCGCCCGAATTCCTGTGGGTTTTCCGAACCGGGCAAAAATTGCGAATGGGGGGTCAGACAGCACCTTCTCCACCGGTATGATCACTGCGGTAATGCTCGACTCCCAGTCCGGTGGACGCAGTTCTGTGCCGTTGTTTGTATGGATCGGAATGAGTGCTGCAGTGGTATTGATTCGGTCGCGTTTTTTTTTCTTTTTGATGGCGTCGTTGGCCTTAACTTACTTCGTTGCGTGTGAATCGGACGACCTGTCGCCGTCGGATAAGTGGGACGCGGCAGACCAAACGCAATACACTTCGGATGCGGGTGCGGATGCTCAGGAACAACACGACATAACCGGAGGCGAAGTAGACAATATCGGCGATCAACCGGCACCTTCCGCTGTTGATCTTGGTAAGATCCTCGCACAACAACCATGCTGGACGATAACAACAGTAACAACGACCGGTTTTCATGCTGCGTTTCAGCAAGTTGCAGTGACTTGGTCCGACGCCACAGCGGAAGGTGCGCCAAAACTACTCTTTGAGCCCGATGGTCGTCTACGTCAACAGTGGTACCCAAACCAGCTCGAGCCCGACAAAAACTGCAGTGTTGAAGCGCAATACCGGACCAACGGCGATAGTATTACATGGACCATGACCACGCCATCCCTGTATTGCCCCGGTGAACAAAACCAACGTAAAGAAACCTGGACCGCAGCTCTAACCGAACACGGCGAATTAGCACTCACATTGGCATCCAGCCATTGGGAGTTGGGAATCACAGGTCGTTCACAGCAACCCACGACATGGATCTTGACTAAATGTAACGACTTTTCACCAAGGGCATGTCAATCGATTCCCCCCCCCCCTTCCTGCGAATTGTCGTGTTCTACGGCTTCATCCACCAATGAAACCCAGAAAAATTTTTTCTTTAGTTGTGGCCCGCCACCCGACGCGGCAGTGTGTACTCCTTGGGCGCGAAACCCGAACACACCACAAATCACTGAACAGAAATGTAGCATTGGTTGTTATGACGTGGTGTGTTGGCTAGACGAAACCGACCCAAACGATGTTTTTGGCGGATGTCGTGAAATAACCACTGGAAAATCATGCAGTTATGACGTTCAATAAGGATTGAGGGGATGGAACAAAGAGTCGTCTTGTACGTGATTCTGATGAATGCAGCTTGGCTTACCTGGGCCGCGTTGCGTTCGCGTGACCGTATGAATCGGCCGCAAACAATACAGTACGGCATCGTCTTGGCGCTCGCCGTTTTGAGCCTTGCTACGCCACAAGAAACTGCACTGTTTTGGGCGACCGTAATTGCCGGGATTCTTCTCGTCTTTCTACCAGTTCAATTGTTCGTGATAATCAGCGAAAATCGACGGTTAACCCCCATTGCCGCACTGATTCTCCCGTATTTCTGGTGGGGTAGAAACGGCGAGGCGCTTGGAGAAATCGGAGTTGCTCGCACTTTTTTGGCGCAAGGGCGAATCGACGACGCCGAACGGATCATCGCAAAATGGATCTCAGTACCGCTTAGTCATATGGTACGGATACAGTTGGGAATACTTATTGTATATTCCGCTTACATACGGCGCGATTGGCGTTCGGTACTGGAACGCGCAGCACCCCTGTTGGCAATTCGCGACGTCCAAATCGCTGCCGCACGGGCACTGGCCGAACTTCAGAACCCAGAACAAGCCATTTTGCTGCTGCAAAATACCCTAGAAAAGCCACTACCGCGGCACCTCGAACTGCCCTGGCGCGCAGCCGAGTTGTCTGTCTTTGCGGCGGCCGGAGATCTCGAACGGATTAATTTAACAGCGGCCGACGATGGAGTTAGGTGCCAATTATTACCGAGAGGTGCCTTAAATTACTGGCGGGGACGGGCACTGCTGGCCACAGGAAATGTCGCAGATGCGGCGCCGTATCTCAAAATGGCGGAACAAGAGACATCCGAACAGGACCCTGCCGCCGCTGTGGCCGTCCGGACGGTAATGGATGAGGCCGAAGAGTACCGTCGCTCACCAGTCACTGACGGTTATTCGGTCGCCGCGCACGCCTATATCGGCCGGCGGAGGGAAATGGCACCATGGTTAAACATGTTCAGCGCCGGCATTCGAACTCCGACTATCAGTGCCATAGTGACCGTCGTGGTTGGTATCGCCATCGTGGTTTCGCTTCTCAATCTTTCCCCCGGCTCCCCGGAACTCGCTCCATATCTCAATGTCGGTCTCTGGACTGTCGGCCAAAATCAATATTATCGTCTATTCACCGCCATGTTTTTACATTCGGGAGCACTACACGTACTGCTCAATGCGACTGTTTTGTGGATGTTTGGGCGACCCGCCGAACGTGTCTGGGGTAGTGCAGGTGTCGCGTTGGTTTACCTCGCCTCCGGTATGGGAGGGCATTTGATCAGTGCACTGTGGCACGAAAACGCAGCATCAATCGGGGCGTCAACGGGAGTTTACGGAGTTGTCGCGCTGTTTGCCCTGACCTTTGTAAGATATCGTACCACGGGTTTGGACGCGTTCCGGAACCGTACTCTCCGTTTCCTGGGAATTCTGATCATTTTGGACATCGCACTATCCTTAACCGAAGAACAAATCGACACAGCAGGTCATGTGGGTGGTCTCCTGGTTGGATTAGCGCTGGGTCTGCTGTTGAACCGTCATAAGCACCCAAAGCCATAATAGGCGCCCGCGTAGAGAGGCTCATGTTAAATCAACCGCGCCCGAAGGGTTCTGCCGACCCACAGCCGTAAGGCCGTTCGTTGCCACTTGTTGTCACATCTTTGTTTCTCCCACAAAAACAGAAAACTTTCCTCATGTGACGAATATTGAACCCAACGTGTCGTCCACCCCGACGTCGACGGACGATGACCTAAATAGTGGTCGCAAAACAAAACAGGAGGACGTCATGAAAAAGATTGCCAATCGCACACTAAGTAATACAACATATGCACTAACTCTACTTATCATCAGCTCTATATTAACGGGAGCACGAGCGGGATGTATGATCGACGACCCCAACGTGGTCGTCGTGGAGCCTGGTCCGTCCGGCCCTCCACCGACTACAATAGTGGTCTACACCGGCGATTTGTCGGTCGAATATAGCTTCGGTGGACACTCTTGTTGGACAGTCGGTGTCGACTCCATCGGCTTTGTGTTGGTCGACGCCTATGGTTATGTCGTTGCAGAGGACTGGGGTCTTGCATGCCAAAAGTTTGGAGAGATTTTCTTCCCCGACCTGCCCTACGGCAGCTACAGTCTCACGGTGTATGCCGTTGACGACTGGGGGTACGACGTGTATCGGTTTGACGCGTCATTTATCCACGACCAACCCTATACAATAGTGGACATTCATTAGCTCCAACCATGAACATCCGCGCTTCAATTACTCCTTGCTGGTATTTCCTCGGTACTACTCACCTCTGCCGCTATTGATTCCAAATACACACGAGCGGCATCTTGGTGAGCATCCTTTTTGCTGCGCCCCTTCCCTTGAGCCACAAAATTTCCGTCCACTTTCATGGTCGCGAGAAACCATTTGTCGTGGTCTGGACCTTCCTCTCCGATAATCGCGTACTCCGGAACAACACGAAATCGTTCCTGAGTCAGTTCTTGAGCGTGCGTTTTGTAATCAAACGCTCGTTTTTTCTTTCCAATGTCCGATATCGCATCTTTCCACAACCGAGTAACCACTCGTTTCGCTGCGTCATAACCAGAATCCAAGTAGACGGCACCAATAAGCGATTCCACTGTATTTGCCAAAATGGACACCTTCCTGCGCCCACCGCTTCTATCTTCACCGCGCCCAAGCAATAAAAAATGTCCGAGTTCAAGGTCATCTGCAATTCCGCTCAAACCGACCTCACTTACCAGTTGGGCTTTGTACCGAGTCAGCGTACCTTCGCAGGCATCAGGAAACTGGTCGCACAACAGATGAGCGATGACCAACCCGACCACAGAATCTCCCAAGAACTCCAATCGTTCGTTATCGTTTTGTATGTATTCGTTTTCATTACGATAAGATGAGTGGACCAACGCATCTCGCAACAACTCAACGTTCTCAAAAGAGTGACCGAGCCGCATTTCGACTTCACGGAGACGAAAATCCTCTTCGCTCATGCAGCCGCCCCTTCCCGATGGTGTTCCGACACGTTCCAATTCTGTCCTTGCTCCATCGCCCCGTCGATCAACCCACCACCCAGCACCGTGTCTCCATCATACACAACCACGGTCTGTCCAGGGGTGACTGCGCGAACCGGTTCGATAAACCGAAAAGTGCCAAGGCGCCCACTCTGTTCAGTAAGATAACCAGGTGACGCGGGCGTTCGATAACGAATCTTGATGTGCAGCAATTGGTCGGGCGGAGGTGACGCACCAGAAATCCACTGGAGTTTCTTGGCCTTCAGTCCATTCGCCACCAGATCGTTCTGACCACCCACCGTAACCCGGTTATTGGCAGCGTCAATACCAACCACGTACAACGGTTCATTATGTGCAACCCCCAAACCTTTCCGTTGCCCTATCGTATACCGATGGTGGCCCTGGTGGCGTCCCAGCGTGGTACCCTCAAGAGATACGATCTCTCCGATCCCTGGCAATCCCGTTCCATCATTTCGTTCCATAAATTGCCGGTAGGATTCGCCCGCGATAAAGCATACGTCCTGACTTTCAGATTTTGTGGCGGTCGGCAGGTGGAACCGTTGTGCATGTGTACGGACTTCGGACTTTGTCATCGATCCAAGTGGAAACAACAGATGGGAGAGTTGTTGTTGGTCCACACAATAAAGAAAGTAACTCTGATCTTTCAGTGAATCGGTCGCCCGGCGGAGTTCCAGAAGATCGGTAGCGGGATTGCGAACGATTTTCGCGTAATGACCGGTAGCCAAATAATCTGCCCCCAACGCGAGTGCACGGTCAAGCAACAAACGAAATTTCATGAATTCGTTACAACGCACACAAGGATTCGGAGTCCGACCCTCCTTGTATTCATTTACCAGGTTGTCAACAACTAATTTACGGAACGCGTCTTGTAAATTAACAACATAGTGGGGAATACCGAGGGCATTGGCTACACGTCGCGCGTCGTGTACATCATCCAAAGAACAGCACGTGCCGGACTGCTGGGCATTGGTGTCGCCATGGTCATAAAGTTGCATGGTCAACCCAATCACTTCGTGACCGCCCTCCTTAAGCAACGCCGCCGTGGTTGACGAATCAACACCGCCGGACATTGCGACAACAATACGAGAGCCGGAAGTAGCAGAATGAATCATGACTTGGTCTCCAGAGTATACCAGGGCGCGTTTACAAGAGCGCGAGTGCGTCTAACAAGGCCAGGTAAGATAGTCAATAGGTATTCGACGTCCTCCATATCGGAAAACCGACCCACAGAAAACCGCACAACCTCTTTTGCTTCATTTTCGGTGAAACCCATCGCGAGCAATACATGGGATGGTTCAATCGAACCCGACGTACAAGCCGATCCACTGGAAGCTGCGACTCCCGCCAAATCGAGATTAAACAGCAACGACTCCGCATCGCACAGCGCAAATCTCACGCTCAACGTGTTGGGCAAACAGGAATCGGGATCGCCAAGACGAAACGCATCAGGAATGGCAGCATGAATCCCCTGCCACAGCGTCGCGATAAGATCCGCCACTTTTTTTGATTCGAACCCGATTTGTTCTGGGGTCAGTTGTCGACAGGCTTCTCCGAAACCGGCGATGTTCATGATCGCCTCCGTGCCGGCACGACGGCCACGTTCCTGGTGTCCTCCGGCAACCAAGGGTGCTAACATAACGCCCGTGCGTACACACAACGCGCCACACCCCTTGGGTCCGTATATTTTGTGAGCGGACAGGGAAAGTAAATCAACACCAAGTCCATCCATCGAAACAGGGATACGACCGGCCGCCTGGACCGCATCGGTGTGAAAAAGCGATCCGTCATGATGCGCCAATTCCGCTAACTTAGCAATCGGAAACACGGTCCCTGTTTCGTTATTGGCCGTCATAACGCTCACCAGCACCGGTCTCTCCACAAGTGCATCACGATAAACGTTCAGATCCAATTGACCGGCGCCGTTGACAGGAACCGTCAACCATCGATATCCGTCGGCCGCCAACGACCTGGCTGCGCCGAGCAGAGACGGATGCTCGACACTCGACGTGACAAACACACTGCCAATGGGAAACATTCGCATCACACCGCAGAGCGCGTGGTTGTTTGCCTCACTCGCTCCACCTTCAAAGACGATTTCCGATGGGGCGCAGGTGACAAACTTCGCAACGTGAGTTCGTGCGGTCTCTACAATTGCGCGTGCGGCGCGCCCTTCGGCGTGCACCGAGGATGGATTCCCATACGTCCGCGCCAACGTCTCGACCATCCGCTCCATGACCAAAGGATCGGCTGGCGTCGTTGCGTTGAAGTCAAAATAATAGCGGCGTTTTGGGGCTGTCATGATTTCTTTTCGTCGACCATCATTCGCTCTGAACCTTAACTGGCCAATGAAACGAACGCAATGACGAAAATATACGTAGCAGCCATTCGATCACAATCTGGTCGTCTTACCCCAAAACAAAACACAACAACGTTGCATCGTGGGCGTCGGACCGGCTATGCTCGGCATCGTCAACATCCCACGGAGCCAACAATGGACACTCAGCGACCCCACAACAACAATTCTACGGTAAGCATCCCAACACCCATTCACCAACTATTGGCCCACACAATCAAAGGGCTAACCATGGACGCAATCGAAAAAGCAAACAGCGGCCACCCGGGCATGCCCATGGGTATGGCGGACACAGCAGCTATTCTGTGGTTGGACTATCTACGCCATGATCCAACTGATTGCGACTGGCCCGACCGAGATCGATTTGTATTGTCTGCGGGTCACGGGTCAATGCTCTTATATTCACTTCTTCACCTCACAGGTTACTCACAGGTAACGTTAAGTGAGCTAAAACAATTCCGCAGTCTCCATTCGCTGACCGCGGGGCATCCGGAATCCCACTTGATTGACGGTGTGGAGACAACCACCGGACCTTTGGGCCAAGGATTTGCAAATGCAGTTGGAATGGCCATTGCAGAACGGTTTCTCGCCGAAAAATACAATCGTCCGGGTTATCCCGTCATCGATCACACAACATGGGCCATCGCTGGTGATGGATGCATGATGGAGGGGATCTCCAGCGAAGCAGCCTCGTTAGCCGGTCACTTAAGGCTGGATAAGTTGATCGTAATTTACGACGACAACGGAATCAGCATAGACGGCAGCACAAAAATCACGTTCACAGAAGATGTCGGAAGGCGATTTGAAGCGTATGGATGGCGTGTATTGGAAACAGATGGGCATGATAGCACTCAAATCAAAAGCACGTTTGATTTGGCAAAACAACGAGACGGACGACCCACACTGATCCGATGCAAAACACATATCGGTCACGGAGCGCCAAACAAACAGGATACCGCAAAAGCACACGGATCTCCTCTCGGATCGGCAGAGGTAACAGCGGTTAAGAGCGCCATGGGGTGGGCCACCGAGCCCTTTTTTGTGCCTCCGGCGTTGATGGACGCTATGGAAACGTTCCGTGCCCAGTGGGCCGCCGAACGATTCAGATGGCAAACCATGTTCACCGAATATGAGTCCGTTCATACGGAGCTGGCAGCCGAGTTGAAACAGGTTTGGTCGGGTAATCTCCCCCCTTCACTGGAAACGTTTCTGCCCAGTTTTGCACCCGGCGAGTCCCTTGCGACACGGAAATCAAGTGGCACGGTGATTCAAGCCCTCGCAAAGCATTTGCCAAATCTCATCGGCGGATCTGCTGACCTCGAAGAGAGCACCAATACACGTATCCACCCTGACGGACATATGACTGCCGACTCATTCACCGTTCGCAACATTCACTTTGGGGTCCGCGAACATGCGATGGGTGCTATTTGTAACGGACTGGCGCTCCATGGAGGACCGATTCCATTTTGTGCAACATTTCTTCAGTTCTCGGACTATATGCGCCCCGCAATCCGATTGGCGGCACTGATGCAACAACGGGTGATTTATGTTTTCACCCACGATAGCATTTTTCTTGGGGAAGATGGACCAACGCATCAGCCTGTCGAACACCTTTCAGCGCTTCGTGTCATTCCGAATCTGTCTGTAATCAGACCGGCCGACGCAAATGAGACGGCCGCGGCTTGGAACGCAGCGCTAACTCGCATTGAGGGTCCCACCGCTCTTGCTTTGACCCGGCAGAACGTTCCTACACTGGAAACAACAGCTAAGTTAGCGCCCGAAGGGGTCCGACGTGGTGCCTATGTAATTTGGTCCGACCCGACCGGCACGATTCCTCAAATTCTGCTGCTCGCTTCAGGTAGCGAAGTCCACGTGGCGATTGAAGCTGCAAAACTGCTCGTTTCGGCTGGAAAACGCGTCCGTGTCATCAGCTTTCCTTCGTGGGATCGATTTGATGCACAGCCGTCCGACTATCGAAAAACGGTTTTGGATCCAGCCGTATGTGTTCGGGTAGTGGTCGAGGCAGGCCGGCGGCAAGGATGGGAAAAATATGCCGGCCCCTTCGGCGCTTATGTTACTGTTGAACAGTTTGGACTGTCTGCCCCCGCGAGCGACCTTGCCAATGAATTTGGATTTAATCCCCAACAAATCGCCGAAATCGCATCGGCAGCATGGTCGGCGTTCGAAACAAACGCGCCCGCATGGATACGTTCCGTGCACAACGCACTAACGTCGGCAAATTAACCCTCATTTCTTACCAATTCCTGGTGAGAAATAGAAATGCGCGTTAAGCCCCACTGGCTGGGACATCCGGCTCTACCAACGAGATCCCTGGGAACTCATCTGGCTCCGGAAACATATAAGCATAGGCCCCACAAGACGGTTCTACGCCGACAAGCTGTGCCAGCAATCCTCGCCGCGGCTCCGGCAATGTCTGGATATGCTCCACTAACGTTTGTGGTGGCCGAAACCAGTCCACCGGGCGATGCCAGGTATGGCCGTAGGCAAAGTAAATGGCATGGCGTGGCCACGTTTGTCGGTTATGGTCTGTCGTATGCCACAATGCATTGTGAAAAAACACCGCCGAGCCGGGAGGAACACAAATACGTATCAGTTCCGCGTGCGCCCATCGTTGCTCCGGGTCGCCTCCGTGATGAAATGGCTCACGATGACTGCCACGGACAACTACCAGGTTGCCGCGTCCAGGAAAGGACAAATCCTGCAAAAAAATGCCAAGACGCAGTAACATAAGGGGTCTAAGCCCGCCGACGTCCGGATAAGACCACGGCCGGGGACCGTCTTCGTGCCATACCATCGGCCCCGCACCTGGCGGTATGGTTGTCACATGAGACGTCAAGACATGTAAGTCGCCGCCCATCAGGGCCAAAGCTGTCGGCAATACAGCCGGATCGTCAATTAGATCGAGAAATAGCGGCGATTTGTCGATAATGGGTCGAAAATCACCCCGGTAAGGAAGCGAAAGTTGCTCAATTGCATGTAGAAGTCGGCAAATTCGTTCGGAATCGAAAATCGAGGGAAGGATCACAAACCCGTCGTCAGAAAACTTACGTCGGGTTTGGTCGACAAACTCCCGTGTGGGTCGTGGCAACACGCCATTGGTCACAGATAATCAGCTCGAATGATGCAAAAGTTAGGTAATAAAGCTCTGAAGTGGTTTAATACGGCGTATGTTTGTCGAGGTAACAAATTCGTTTATCA
Source organism: Myxococcales bacterium (assembly GCA_013360285.1). Classification (GTDB taxonomy): domain Bacteria; phylum Myxococcota_A; class UBA9042; order JABWCM01; family JABWCM01; genus JABWCM01. The sequence goes on along the minus strand of JABWCM010000067.1, from coordinate 9,667 downwards.
ATAAACACCGTTGGTGATCTCCAAGTTATACCCATCACAGCTTGGCGCGATGTCGGGTTTTCGGTAAACCCGAACGTAGTACTGAGCGGTGTTGTCGGAACACTTGTTGTGACCGTCTTTCGTATCCCCTTGCAAACACGGACACTCCCCTTTACCGCCTTCAAAGAAACTCGTTTTCCAATTGTAGTCCGTCCCTTGAGCGCATTGTTGATCCCCTGCTGCACAGCTACCCCGGTGAACGTCGAATACATAGGCGTTGCCGGGATTCCACAGAAACCGTATGCGCACATAGTAGGTGTCGCAATTGTTTGGATCTGGCCCGTCATTACCTTTAAAGGTGTACCAATCACTCTCGTCGGCATACACCGCATTGCCCTGAACGGTAACGGTTGTTCCATTATCCGATAACGTTCCGAGATCATTTGCTTTCTGGCACACGGGGCCCGAAACTTCAATGGTCGGAGCTTTGCATTCGCAGCCATTACTCGGGTCAAAGTCGATATCATAAAACCCTGGATCACAGTTTCCGACAACACATTGGCCACTCACACAGGCAGTAATACCGTTTTTCGTCACGCCACACAGCTCTTCGGCTGACCCTTCGTCGGTTTCCCCGTCACAATCGTTGTCAATATTATCGCATAACTCAGGTTTGAAAGGCGCGATCGACGCGACATTGTCGTTGCAATCTCCCGCAACAAGTGCCGAATAGGGCGGTGTGGTCATACATAAACATTGAAATTTGTCGTTGACGCCGAATCCATCATTGTCCTGATCCAGAAAATAGGGAATGCAACCGTCAGAGTCTTCCTCGTCAATCACTCCGTCACAGTCATTGTCCTTTCCATCGCACACTTCGAAACCATCTGGATTAATTGTAAGATCCGTATCATTACAGTCGTTCTTGATAGTAACATAGCCATCCTGAATCTTACATAAGCAGGCTATGTTGTTTTCGTCGCCATACTCATCGCCGTCTGTATCAGCAAAGAAATTCGTACACCCGCCTGAGCCCGGCTCGTCGATGGAACCATCACAGTCGTTGTCGATATTGTCACACATCTCAGCAACACCCGGTTTCACGTCTGGGTTGAGGTCATTACAATCTCCTCCCAACGTCACGTGTTTGGCTGTCGGAGGTTTACACGCACACTCCGGAACAACCCCAACACCAAATCCATCTCCGTCGGTATCGATAAAGTAGTTTGTACAATCCACTGTTTCGGGCGGATCTGTGATGCCGTCACAATTATCATCAATACCGTTGCAAATTTCTTCGCTAGGAACCTGGGCCGAACAATCACTGATCCCCTCTTCGTTACAGATTCTTTGGCCATCACATTTGCCAAACTCATTCTTCTGATAACATGCAGTTTTTGCACCCACGGCAATCGAAGCATCCGAGCAAACACAGTCGTTGGCATCCGGCACACACTGACCCACCTTGAGGCCACTCTCTAAGGTCACATTTTTGCAAGTATAGGCATCCGGGCAATCCTCCTGCGACGTGCAAGACACGCCACAGAACCACCCATTGCCGCCAAAATCGATACATGCATTCTTAGCGGCAACGAGTCCAATATTACAGTCCGATTCCGTAGTACATGGTTTGCATAGATTGCCAAACGGCCACACACAAAGATAAATGACATCACCGCCGACCCCCAACACGTTTTCGCAAGTCCAGCCGTTTTTACATTCGTCCACACAAAGCTGGGCACATTCTTTTCCCGTTGGCCCCTCAACACAAAATCCGCTATTACATTCACCGTTTTCGTCACAGGGATACCCTGGATCCCCCGGTTCCACCACAACCACATCCTGTATCACGTCACCAATCATATCGGTGGCAATGCTGTCTTCGACTTCGCCCATGTCCTTGGTGCCCGTGATAACATCGTCACCGCCACCCACAAATCCACCCGTGTCGGGAATCGACCCAGAATCGAAACCGGTCAGATCCGGAAAAGCATCGGCAGATGAATTGGAACCGCCGGACGTTTCGTCGTCACCACAAGCAGCCCAAAGTCCTGCAACCGTTGTCAAAAACATCAATGCTGCGGACCATCGACATATTCGATGCGCGACAAACCACAGATCTAAATTATTCGTCATTGGTTTCATTCGTGGTGTTCCTGTTTCCGCAGCAACAAAAAAACGATCCTTGCCGGCGCCTATCCACTAATCGACAGACCCATCGATGACCGTGAACCCGTATATACGCTCGAGTTTGTTCAGTTGAATATTCAGCATCGTTCCAGCCGGAATGGAGGGGTCCAAGGTCGACAAATCGATAGATGGAATCGGGAATCCGCCCAATGCCTCGCCACCGATTCCGTCCACCAATCCGTCCAACAACTGAGTTTGAATCATGTCCGCAAACAACTGTTTTGAATCTTCGAATCCAGGGGTGATGGACACAATCTCAATTTCACTTTGTGTAACACCCAACAATTCAATTCCAACCAATTTTTCTCCGGTCGCAGCATCGGTGGTCACAACCAAGTCCGCTTCCGCCTCAAAACTCGCAAATATCCCGAGTTGCAACTCGATTCCAAAAAACAAGATATGGACATCCAAAAACAGGTCGGCAATCTGTACCTTCAGTTGTTCCGCTGGATTACATGACGTCAAAATAGGCGGTGTAAAGAACAATGTTTTGATTGTGAGATCTTCAATACCCGCTACGGCATCCCCACCAACGTCTCCCAAGACATCTTTGCCCAAAGTCATGTTCAGCACTCCACCCCACCAAATACTGAACAATGCCTGGTTGAGTACGTCGTCATGCAACCCTATTCCAAAGTCCTTCGTGGTGTCCGGTTCATACGGTGGTTCCCCCTTTTTCATACAACTGGCACGCCCAATGGAACCTAGAGGTTTTTGTGTAACCTTTTTCGCAGTAACAATATTGGCATCTAATCCAATCTGCCCCCCGTCATCCGTGAACTGGAGTTGCGATAGATTGGATGTCAGCATGAGCGTGACCGGATCACCCGCCCCCAACAACGGAGGAATGTCAAAGGACGTATTCAACGCAAACGCCTCAATTAACTCTTTCACGATATCGGCCGCCTGAGATGCCACCTGGTCTTCGAACATCGATTCGATTTGCCCAGAAAAACTGCCGACAATCCAATCGATCAACCAATCGAAGAGCCACCCCAAGATCCCGTCAATGTCGATGTCCAAATCATCTATACTTACATTAACGCCTCCGACGGAAATTTGGGGCTGTCCGTTTGGCGAGGACGCCAACACATCTGCCGCGATTGAAATGGCATTCGCACTCACGGAACCGGACACATCCGGGCAAAGATCGATAAACAAAATCTTACATGTACCCGAAAATTTCATGTTCAAATTCAAATTCGGAATCTTCACCTTCATGCCGATTCCTCCGTTGAATGCGTCCAGTCCAAGCGTCGGTTTATTAAACTTAAGGTTATTGATATATAACTTATACGTGCCAAGATCGGCCGCGGGATTCGGCAACACCGACCCGAGATCCAAATTCGCTACCAGATTTTCGATAATAGTGGCCAAATCGTTGGGTTTTGACGGCTCGTGCACTCCGTCATCCAGAAATCCTTGCCCCAACCAAACACCAAATCCCTTTGGAACCTTACCTTCATCGGGGGTGGCCGCATCGATCGGATACCAAACGGGTGAATAATAAAACGCCCTGGAAGTACGCGACGATTTGTTCCCAAGATTGGTCGCTTCGGCAATGATCACGTTCATCCCCTGCGAAGCCAGAAGAATGTGCGTAAACGTACCGTCCGGTTTGACAACCACCTCGTCACCATTGATTTGTAAGGATACGACCCCAGCGATGTCGTCGTTTACATAACCCGACACATTGACCGCAGGTTTCCCGGTCAACGTCGCTCCACGCGCAGGTTTTTCGATGACGATGTCCGGCCCCGTCCCGTCTACAAGGATTTCTAATTGATCGTGAATTTCCGGAGCTTGTGTGACCACAATCCCAAATACGTACTTCCCTTCTTCCAAAAACTGGAATGTGGTTTCCCCGTTTACCTTGACTCCATCGGGAGGCGAAATCGTAATAGGATCGATTTCCGCATCCGGTATCACGTTTGCAAACGCGTCCAACACCGCAATAGCTAATTCCAACGTGTCGTTTTTCTGATACACGGGTTTGGGAGGAATCTGCTCAATATACAACGTCGCCGGCGGCCCCGGAAGAACATGCAGCGTATCGGATATCAGTTCGTACCATTCCCATGGATCACTCGCCGGAACACATTGAACCGGATACAAACCGGCCACTTTCGTGGTTACCGACAACCCCGCGAGTTGCACCGCCGCCGGCACTTTGACGCTCACAGGAAAGTTCTTGACGACATTACCGAACGCATCGGTCACTTTACACGTTAACTTACTCTTTTTGCCCGCATCAATTGTTTCCGGGTCGAGCAAGGTGACCACCTTACGCGGCAGAGCTGGCAACACCACCAGCGTTTCCGGCGTCTTATCGACAACAGCGGTCGCGGGAACACGGCAGGCCATGGCGTAAGTATCGGCCGTGATCATTTTCAGTACAAGTCCGGAATGGATCCACCCGCCGGACGGCGTCGACACGACATCGACCGTCTGCCATTCATTTAAGTTACCGAATTGGTCATGTACCGTGCACGTAACGGTCACTTTCTCCCCGGCGATTACTTCATGAACATCCAGCGCCGTATCGACCTGAACACCGTCGCCGGCAATGACCACAACCTCATCCGGAGAGTCATCAACCACTTTTTCATCTTTAGTAAAACACCGAACCGCATAGGTTCCAACAATGTCGAACGTCACGGTATCCGCACCAAGATGCACGGGGTACGGTGGGTTAACCACTTCAAACCCCACCGCGACTCCTTCGATTAAGTTACCGTCTGCATCAACCGGAGCACACGCGATGCTGACCGGATATCCTGCCTGGGCCTCGTTGGGACTGGCAAACGTTTGAATCGACACCACCGTCGCTTTTGGTTTCTCAAATCCTACCCCGGAGCCGGCATCCCCCTGTTGACCATGGATGTCACCGCTTTCGATTTGGTTTGCATTGTTTGGGTCGTTGCCGGCTTTTGACCCCGCAGCTTCGTCAGAACTGCACGCGCTCAAACCCCACAACACCCCCAAAATCATCGCCGCGTACCGACAATCGAAACCGTTGGGAAAGGATGTTACTAATGACGAAACCAAGGGAATTCTCCCACCGGACGAACCTGATGGCGTCCGATTTGTGGTGGATAGGTCCAGTTTGATGCTTTGGTTTACGATCCCACACGTTGGCCGCACAAAACGACGTCTTTTGCATAACAAACCCCCCGTCGAGAACAATCGAGGGTTTGGTTATTGTGTTCGTGCCTAGGACTACGCCCAAGGGTATCGCGACTTTGAGTATAACGGCTCATCGCTGCCAACACAACGATTCAAAACCGAAAATCCCCGTGGATAAACGCGGCTTAGTTAGTCTCCGACAAACCAAAAACGCACATCCAAGATTTGACCGTTGCCACCACCGACAGACCTTTGTAGGATCGTGGTTATGAATACTCTATACCGTTTTGTTTTGATGCTATTGATGACACTGATGTTGATTTCTTGTGGCAAAGATGATGACGAAGATGATTCGTCGGGTTTTGGTGTTACCTTTGGGAGTGGAAAATCCGACACCACGTCTGCCGGAAATGGTCAAGACACATATTCGAATCCAGCAGCGGACGCGGACGGCGGTGGCGGCCCATTTGGGGGCAAAGATGGTGGGGCACAGGACACCAAGAACTTGGACATGACTGTCAACGATATATCCGTACCGTTAGCAGATACCGAAGATACCGACCCCATAGAGCCACAAGACTCCGGCGGAGCTCCCATCGACGTCCCGTTTGAAGATCCGGATACCGGGTGTACTCCAAATTGTGAAGAGCGGGTTTGTGGACCCGACGGCTGCGGCAGTATCTGTGGATACTGCCAATACGGCACCGCGTGCAACGATGTCGGCGCCTGTATTCCGGTCTGTGACCCTGTCACTCCATGTCAGGGGAAAAAATGCGGGCCCGACAACTGCGGTGGCACTTGCGGAACCTGTGATCCCAGCTTTGCCTGCGGTGACGATGGCCTTTGTTACGAATCTGCCTGTGAACCTCAATGCGAAGGTAAGCAATGTGGCCCGGACGGTTGTGGTGGTGTCTGTGGAACCTGCAAAGGGACCAAATTGTGTGATATCGATATCGGCGAATGTGTCTCCAATCCCTGCGGTAGCGTTGGATTTAAGGGAGCGTGTCTCGACAAACACTCCGTGATTCAGTGCGTCAGCGGCCAACTTGAAACAACCAATTGCACCACGATCAGCAATTCCCACGGATGTGTCTGGAACGCATTTTTTGGCAAGTATGAATGTGGAAAACCACCGGCCTGCCTACCGGACTGCATCGAAGCCGGAAAACAGTGCGGCGATGGCGGCTGTAATTACTCCTGCGGCGATTGCTTTAAGGGTTGGAGTTGTATCAATTTCAAATGTCAACCCGAAGCGGGCGGTGCGTGCGGAACCATTCCGACCATTGGTATCTGCGTCGACAACAAAAATTATTTTTGTGCCAACGCCATCATCAATGTCGAAGATTGCAACGCTGTAGGAAAAACCTGTAAATATGATCCGGTCAAAAAACAAAACATGTGCAAATAACTCCGGAGCGACACCGAATTACCCCTGCGTTGATGGACGGTTTCGGCGGTTTTTTTTCGGCGCGCTTCGCGTCTTGGTATGTTTTGCCCTGTCCGTTGTTTACTTAGCAACCGGATCGGCCCAATCTCCCGATGAAGCCGTCGATTCGTTGTTGATTGACTATCAAAAAACCGATGTCTTCCGCCGCGCGGTTGCATCCGGCGTTGTTGCGATTCGTATCCAAGTCGACACACCGCAGTTTCTGGACACCCGATTGACGCCGCCACCTATTTGGACGGCGATTGCGGTCCAATCCGGCGCGGGCTCAGTATTTGTGTTTCCGGCGGCAGCAACAGTCGACATGATTTCGGTGAATTTGTTGTTGCCTACCGGAGAGAACTGGACGTTTTCAAAAGATAGCGTTCGAGTTTACGAGCAAATCGCCGTCATTCGACCTGCAAAGTGGCCGGACTCTATCAAACCCTTAACTATTGCGCCGCATACAGCCATTGTTCCTGGAGCAGCCGGCATCGCCCTTTCCGGAGTGGAGCAACCAGGATGGGAGGTCTTGACCAAAGCCCACCTGATTGAACCCGCTCCTGCTGAAAACTCTCCGCTTTGGTTTTCCACGATTGCCCGAGGTGACGGTACCCCCCTGTTTAATCATCAAAAACAACTGCTGGCGATTTCGGTACGTCCAGGCTATGGCAACTCGGATCGTGCTTATGTTCTTGTCGCAACCGCCCTTCGAACTGCTTTGTTGCAGCAAGACGCTGCCGACCCGGTGCGTAAAGAACGGTTCCCCCAGATTCAATAAATTCACAAATGACGTCGACATGACGTGGGGTGGCTTGCATCCTTTAGAGTGTTTGTCGTAGCGTCGTGCGCTTTTTGTAGGTACTGCAACGTCAACCACTCCATCATGAACATGTCCACAATTGGGACCTTTGCATCTGCTGACCCTGCCCACATCGACCCATCGCTGTGGTACCTTATCGCAGGTCTTCTTGCGCTGTTGGCTGGCCCGCTGTTACATCAGATCGCGTCCCGTTCCCGCAGTACCCTTCGTGCGCTTGATGGATTCTTTTTCGTCGTCATCACCGGACTTGCGCTGTTCCACATTTTGCCTCATGCCGTCCAGTATGCCGGCTGGGGTTCGATTCTGGTTGCAGCAGGGGCCCTGCTACTGCCGGTGATGGTCGAACGGAGCACTTACAAAGCGGCTCAACAAGCGCATTCGGCAGCGTTGTGGGTTGCCATGATCGGAATCGTCGCCCACGCATTCATGGACGGACTCGCGTTGTCCGGAGCGGGACATGCCAACCATGGAGACGAACACGGGTTGTCCCTTGCTGTCGTATTACACCGAATTCCTGATGGGTTGGCGACCTGGCTTTTGATTCGCCCACGATACGGCAAAAAAATTGCGCTCAGCGTCATATTGCTGCTGGCATCGGCAACGATTGGGGGTTTCCTACTCGGTCATCAGTGGGCCGATTTGGGAAGCGGAATCTGGGCAGGTTATTTTGAAGCCCTCGTTGCCGGATCGCTGTTGCATGTCGTCATCCATGCAAATGCGCCCGCTCCCCAAAAACAAGGTGCACGCTGGCGCAGCGCCGACGGGATCGGAGCCATCGCTGGTCTTATCTTACTGCTGTTGATGCGGCACGAACCAGACGCGGTGTCCCACGCCCACACAATGGGTGATTCGGACGTAGTCGCCAATTGGCTCGCGTTGGCGCTGGAGACCGCGCCGGTGTTGTTGCTTGCCTACTTCAGCGCCGGTCTGATTCATGTCTTCTTTTCCGAAGCGACAGCCGGTTGGATGCGACGCGGCAGCCCATTCACCCAAGCGCTGCGAGGAATGGTATTTGGTTTGCCGTTGCCGGTATGTTCCTGCGGCGTTATCCCCATTTATCAAAGTCTTGTGGAACGTGGTGTCCCTGCAACAGCCGCGATGGCATTTCTTGTGGCAACCCCGGAGTTGGGTTTTGATGCGGTTTTGTTGACGATTCCGCTTCTCGGTACCGATTTTACCGTTGCGCGGCTTACCGCGGCAGCCATTGTGGCATTGGTGGTCGGCTGGGTCGTCGGCCGAATGGCGGAAAAACGTACTCCGAAGCAGTTGGAATCCATCACAGTGATCCCCACGACCATCTTAGGCGAGACATGGCGACAAAAAATCGTTTATGGGTTCAAAATCGGTTTTGGTGACCTGGTTGACAAAACCGGACCGTGGATTCTATTCGGGCTTACGGTTGCGGCCCTACTCGTGCCCCATTTGGAGCTTGATTTTCTTCAATTCATGCCGCCGGGAGTCGACGTGTTGTTGTTCGCTTTGATCGGAATGCCGACTTATGTGTGTGCCTCCGGCGCCACACCGCTCGTGGCGGCATTGGTACTCAAAGGTGTTTCCCCGGGCGCCGCATTGGCGTTTTTGTTGGCCGGTCCCGCAACCAACGTGGTGACGTTTGGTATCTTGTCACGGTTACACGGTTGGAGAGTCGCTGTAACATTCGGCGCGGTCATCGTCGGCCTTGCTGTTGCCTTGGGAGTTATCGTCAACATAACAATACCGACCCCGGACGTGTTTGCGTTTCAGGAACACCATCATCAGTCCGAACCATGGTGGGCATGGGCTGCGTTATGGATTCTCGGGGCATTGTTGTTGTTGTCCCTGCTACGCCAAGGTCCGCGTCGATTTGCAAACCATATTCTGAGCCTTGAAGATACTGGTGTGCACCACGTGCATCCACCACATGACCATGATCATGGTGCCGACGGTCATCATGACCATGGTCATCACGAACATAGTCACGATCATCATGCGTATTAGAGAACGTTCCATTTCCAATCCAACGTAATGGTTCGGTCTCGGATATCCTCTGAGTTTGTGAAAAAATAGCTGAACGAACTTGGACGGATGCTTTTGTCCCCGCTGCCCAGAAAAAAACCTGCGCCATATTCCCGATATGACTCGGTTTT
>JABWCM010000346.1 GCA_013360285.1 Myxococcales bacterium | reverse complement strand
ATACGCAGTATAGTGGAAAACGTGGTTTCGGAGTACCCAAAACTCGGTCTCAAGGCCGCCTGGAGCCCGGATGGGGCTGCCGCGACGGCTACCGGCAAAGGGTTTACCGGGCAATTTCGTGTTGACGCATCTACGATATCGGTTAGGGCCGAGTTGTCTCTTATTGCTTTGCCGTTTCGGGCGAGAGTGGAGTCAACTTTGACAAAGAAGTTGGACGAAGCGTTTCCGGAACAAGTGTGACGGTAGGGGTACGTTATTCACGGGTGGCTTGATGCGGTTTTGGCGAGCGAACCAGCGTATCCGGAGAGATCGTGACACAACAGCACTGCGCTCCATAGTGCGCAACGTTGGGCTGGTGCGGCTGCGAATACCTATATGCTATATTTTCGGTAGTGTGTGCCCTCTTCGGGGGTGTTTCGGCATTGCGGCATTAACTGCGGACCTCTTACGCCCTTTTTTCCGTCCTCAGATTGCCGTATTAGCGCGTAGTTCGTTTCTGCGTGCGATCAGCATCTGTATAGTTTTGTTTTTGTCATGCCTGATTCAAATGCATGATTCCACCGCAAAAACGGGTCTACGCCAGGAAGACGATGTCGAGGCTGCCGTACGATGTTATGTCTCGCTGAATTACGGTTGTGTGATTGAAAAACTTGCGCCACTGATTTCTTCACTTCCAAATCAAACCGATCCAACTGCTCAAAAGAAAATTCGGTTGTATTTTGCGCTTGCATTGGTGAGTGCCGATAGAAACGACGAGGCGGAGCCCCATTTGAGGACGCTGCTAACCCAGGAGCCCCAGCTTAAATTAGATCCGAAACAACATTCTCCGCGAGCGATTGCGGCGTTGGAGTCGGTACGCAGATCCATGGTTCAGGAGGCACTTCCTTGGAACCTAGATCCGGGACAGTTGGGAGCTACGCCGCTATGGACTGTTCCTCCGGCGAGTATTTTTGAACTTTCTGAGCCAAGGGTTGCTCCTAGGCCGTCAAGTAGTGAATTTCTGCCATGGATCGCAGATTTAGGGGTGATTGCATCATTTCCTGCGTCTGATGTTGGGGATTATGGAGTGGGATTCGGAATGCGGCTTGCGCTCCAGCGGTATTTCACAGACTATTTCGCCGCCAATATTGCAGTTTCGGCAACCAATCATGCCGGGAATGCAGATTCCCAGGGGCAATCTCTGTGGATGGTGTCGGTTCTAGGGTCCGGAGGGGTGTCTGTTTCCGTTACGTCCTGGGCGCGTGTCGAAGCATTTGTTACCGCGGGTGCTGTTCCGGTCGGCCTGGGCTCGTTTGGTGATGACGTTGCGCTAGGGATCGGTGGAACGGCAGTCGCGAGATTCAGGCTTGCCGGAGCTTTCGGGCTTTCGATTCTGACGTCCGTGCTGTGGGTTCGCGGCGAGTGGCCGGGAACCAACGGTAACGCGCTCTTGCTGCCTACGTGTTTGTCTGCTTCGTTTTCATTTTAAGTAAGTTAGCAAGAGGGTGGCGCTGTTTCGAGAGAGCGTTGGAATGCGAGCCCCCGGGTAGTCCAGGAGCGACATGGTACAAGTAGGCTGCTTTATTCTTAAAGATCAGCACGTTGCAGAAAAGTTTGTCCCCCTGGTTTTTTCCTTTGACATCGAATAGGGGCTGGCCTATAACACGCTTCGCCGACGGCGGCGAAGAGGGCGAATAGCTCAGTTGGTAGAGCATCGGCCTTACAAGCCGGGGGTCACAGGTTCGAGCCCTGTTTCGCCCACCCTCTGGGCATATGGGATCGAATCACCGTTTGGCAAATCCCAGTGCCAATAGCCAGGTTATCTTGAACAGAATCATCGTGAGACTGTCAAGAATGCTTCATCGAAGCAACACTTGGGGTGGTAGTTAAGTCGGTTATAACGCCGGCCTGTCAAGCCGGAGGCCGCGGGTTCAAGTCCCGTCCACCCCGCCACAACAACAAGAAGAGCCTCCCGGGCATGTTCCGAGGAGGCTCTTCTTATTTGAGCCAATAGCCTTCTGGTCGGTCGTCGCTCGCCCTTCAAAAACGACAATGGACTATTTGGAATTGCTCTCCAGCTTTTTTCCGGCAACTTCTCCTACCATCTTGAAGATCGGCCTACACGTGATTGTGGTGCGACACGAAATTGTGTGAGGTGAAAAAATCATGGCGGCAAAAGACTACTACGATGTACTGGGTGTTTCGAAAACTGCAACACCCGAAGAAATCAAAAAAGCGTTCAGACAACTCGCGATGAAACTGCATCCGGACCGCAATCCGGACGATCCTGCCTCGGAAGAGCGTTTTAAAGAAGTCAATGAAGCATACGCGGTATTGAGCGATCCCGAGAAACGTAAACAATATGATCGCTTTGGTGCCCAGGGTTTTCATGCTCAGTATTCCACGGAAGACATTTTTCGAAACGTGGATTTTTCGTCTGTTTTAAACGACCTAGGTATTGGTGGTTCCGCCGACTTTTTCTCCAATTTATTTCGAGGAGGGACCAAGGGGCGAAGGCAGCGCCCGGGCCAGACACCTCCAGGATTTGATCCTTTTGGCCAATCGCAGCGCCGTAGGAATGAGCCGCCAGATTTGCGGGGGCAGGACATTTCTCAAGATCTTGTGATTGCATTTGAGGAATCGGTGTTTGGAAGCGAACGACTGGTCCAAATGCGCGTTGGCGACCAGGAATTGAATATTAACGTAAAAATTCCACCAGGAGTTGAACACGGAAAACGCCTTCGAATTGCAGGAAAAGGAGGCGTTGGCTCTCCTCCGGGGGATTTGTTGTTGCGGATTTTGGTGAGTGAGCATCCCCACTTTACCCGCAAAGGTCGAGATTTGTATACGACGCTGACCGTCGGAGTCGGTGATGCGGTATTGGGGACAACTGTTGAAGTCTCGACATTGCGTGAAAAAAAGCGAGTGCGCATTCTTCCGGGTACTCAAAATGGTTCTCAGTTAAGGTTACGCGATTTGGGCATTCCCGCGACCAAACACCACGACGCAGGTCATCAATACGTGACAATTCAAGTCCGAATTCCGTCGCCGGACGAATTGACCGAGGACGAGTTGAATAGTTTGGTGTCGATGCAACGACGGGGGAAGTGATTATCGTCGTGTTGTCCTTGGTGACTGGTGTTTGGGAAAAAAATAACGGCGAGCGAGACAGTGGCCGTAGCGAGGCGGGCCTGCCGACTGAGGCCCACCGGAGGCGTACCCGAAGGTGCGCTGAGGATGGGCCGATCGAGGCAGGACCGACGCAGTAGGCCAATGGCTCGTGTAGCTTATTTTTTTCCCAAACACCCTCTAAGCGTGTGTGGCGCGTTAGGGACGCGAAGGAGACATTATCGGCTACCCGACTGAACTTCCAATCGTAACGCTTTTACGATGTCGGAAATAAGGTCGTAATCCGCTGCGTTAGGCCGTCGTTTCAGATATTGCGATAAGTCTTTTAGTGCGAGGTAATATTGCCCCAGGCGGCAATACAGCACCCCTCGATCCCGCAGATCGGCATCTTGAGACGGATCCACAATCAGAATCCGATCACACGCGCCCAGTGCCCGTTCGAAACGTTCGTCTCGTAAATAGGCAGCTCGTAAATTTCGAAGCATTCGAACGAGAATCGATCTTGCTGTGGCACCCGTAAGGATTTTTTCGCGAATTGAGTCAGGCATGCCGTAGCTTGCAAAATACTTCTCGAACTGAGGGGGATCGAGAATTTTGCCGGCGTGAAATGGATCGACCATGATTCCGCGACCGAGCGTTTCAAGGCGAACCATGAAGTGACCCGGCATTGCAATGCCGACTACGTTGAGCCCGGCGCGTTTGGCTGCTTCCATATACACGATCGACAAAGTGATCGGGATACCGAGTCGGGAATCGATCACCGCATCCATGTAGCTGTTGGCCGGATCGTAATACGCATCGACGTTACCCTGAAAACCAAGTTCATCAAAAAGGCGGCGGTTGAGAATGGATAGTGCTTCCATCGGGTCACTTGAGTGACGAACCTCGTGTGCCATGGGAGCGACCAACCGTTCGAATTTTCTGATGTATTCAGCTACACGAACCGGTTGGCCGCGTTCTGCTCCGGATAGAAGTAACGCTGCCACCAACAGGTCTAAGTCGCTGTCAGGGACAGATACCGCCTCGCGAAACGCAACCAGCGGATCGGTATTCGGGGTAGGACGGGTCACGTTCTGACCTCGGTGTCTATGATCAGGACGAGATGAGCAGGAACGGCCAAATCGTGGCGCAAAAACATGTGACATAGTCGCCGCGCACAAGCCCGCAATTCGTTTAGCCACGTAGGGCGGGGCGCGTCAAGCACTAAACGTTCATCAATTATGACTCGAATCATGTCGTTGTGCATTAGCAGTACATTGCATTCCACGTGCGTGTCTTCAAGCTCAAAAACCTGCGCCGTTTCGGGTTGAGCATTTCGAATTGCCGAAAACATTCGGGAGAGAAATAGATCGAGGCGATCCCAGTATCGTTCGTCCAGTACAATTTCGCCGCCGTAAATAAGCACTAAGGCACCGTAAATTTCATTGCCGGTATTGGTTGGACGGTACTTCGATAAGGCTGAATCAACACCAGACTCGGGTACGAGGTCGGAACCCAGGCTCAAAGAATAAGAGATTTCGATAGTCGACATCACGACTCCCGGCGCAACGGCGGATTTCCAGCTTTCGGAGCGTCCACGTGAACACGATCTGTGACTCGTTCGTCGCCGCTGAGCGGCATGGGCATTTGCCGCGCTAAGTCGGGTTCAAAACAACGACGGCATCTCGGTTCATAGGAATCAGCAGCACCAACGAGTACACGCTCGTCTGACGCGACAAGTCGTTGTGTATGATTTGCCGGCGCTCCGCAACGCGAGCAAACAGCCAGAAGCTTATCAACAACTTCTGCAATCGCCATCAAGTGCGGCATCGGATCGAACGGTGTTCCGGAATAGTCTTGATCCAGTCCCGCAACGATGACTCTCCGCCCCATATTGGCGAGTCTTGCGCAAACGTCGACAACCCCGGAGTCGAAGAATTGAACTTCGTCGATTCCCAGTACTTCCGTTCGGTCCTCCAGCCGGCGCAAAAGTTCCTCAGTGTTTCTAACAACATGCGCTTGAAGTCTCAGTGCACTGTGGCTGATGATTTCATCGGTTCCACCGTATCGATTATCGATAACTGGCTTGAACGCTTGCACCCGCCGTTTCTCCATCATCGCGCGACGTAGTCGCCGAATCAGTTCTTCACTTTTTCCGCTGAACATACTTCCGCAGATGACCTCGATGTGACCTACACCTCGCCCGAAGCTGTGGAAATAGTTTTCCATAAGACTGTACCGGTCTGAATGAGAAGAAGGGAATCCTCGTGCCCGCAAAAATGAACCGATTATCGCCGGGTCCTTTGTTGGATTTACCCAGAAACGGTGCCCCGACTGCTCCCAGTTGCGTTAACGACGGAAAAATGGCTTGGTCAACGCCTGCTTGTGGCCAACTGTGATTTCTATCACGGTTCTGGCTAAATAAGTGACACGGAACGGAGTTGCTGCGCACATCCAACCGGGGCATTCGGGATATACCATGCTTCAGGAAACGACGCCAAGTGACACGGTGGGTGCTGTCATTCGGAGTCTCACTGTTCTGATTTTTCTGTTATTCTAAATCCTGTAGCAAAATTGAATAGTAAGTCTACCGTGTATACAAAACGGAGATCCTGCGCCCTATAGGTGGGAGCATGTCGCCCTATAGGTGGGAGCATGTCGCCCT
>JABWCM010000345.1 GCA_013360285.1 Myxococcales bacterium | reverse complement strand
TACCATTGGGTACGCCTCCGGTGGGCCTCGGTCGGCCCGACCGACTCGTTACGGCCACTGTTTCGCTCACCGGCAATTTTTTCCCAAACACCCTCTAAGGCACATATCCATAACCGCAATTGGGGCGCACGGCGATGTTTTCGCAAAATCCGTGAACAACAGCCAAGCTATATTATGGTCATGCCTCAACTGTCGTGGCTTGTGTGGCTCGTCGCAGCTTTGTTGGGGGGGCAGGCTGCATGTACCGAACGGCGCCCTTGTGTAACCATGGATCCAGCGCCGCCCTGGTCAGACAGCCCGCTCTTGTTAAGTGACTATCAAGTCTGCAAACTAACTACACACGAGATTGAACTTCAAGGGGAACATCTCCACTTCGACACGGAGGTTGACCGGATACGTAGGGTGGTGGAGGCGAACAACTGGCGACCTATTAGCGAGAGTTATCTTCACAGTGAGAGTCGGTATATTTATGTGGTATCGGCTGAGGGAACACAGTTCAGGTTGAATTTGACCACGGCAAAACAGTTTCGTAATGCTCCAGTGGTATTGCAAATCGAACGTCGATTGGTCGCACTTCGGTAACTTACGTTATTACCGGGGTGTAGTCAGATGCACGGCACGCAGAAATTCGTCCAGAATGTAGGCGGTGAGTCCCCAAACCGGTGCTGGACCGCCGGAAAACACCGGGATTTGGCCGCGATGTGGTAGGTTCTGTGTCGATCTTAGGGCGGGATCAGACAATTCGTTCAATGTCAACGTAAACACGGAATCAATTTCGTGAGCGTTGGGTGCCCAAGGTGGTAGTTGTTCGAGGTCACCCAGATAGCCGACTATCGGCGTTACTGCCACGCCTGTAATGGATAACACGTCGTGGAACATTCCTAATACTTCAACAAAGTCCGCCGAGACACCCAACTCCTCTTCCCATTCTCGGAGGGCAGTCGTCACCGGTGACGAGTCGTCGTCGTCGACCATCCCCCCGGGAAAAGAAACCTGTCCTTTATGAGTGCTCACGTGATCGCTACGCCGTGTAAATAGGATAGATGGCTGAGATTGAACACAACACAGCGGAATCAATACCGCAGCTCGTTTCGGGTGAGCTTCGATTGTCCTGCGCGTGAGTGTCTCCAGGTACTGCTGTAGTATTTCGAGTGTGGTGGGACCGTAGCTGCGTATCTTGATGTCTTTGGACAACATGGCGGACCTATACCTGAATTGCCCTCCCATTGCCAGCGATGGTTAGCCTACTACGGCTGTTTTGGCTCGGTCGGCCCGACCAACTCGTTACGACCATCGTTCTGCTCACTGTCATTTTTTCCCCTTCTCCACCCTCCCTTTTCACAACCACGCGGCCTTCGACGGATCGACGCGAATTGGGAGCCGTGTGGTTACAAACTGCACATCAACTTGTATCGAGGTCTCCCATTATCCTTTTGATTCGTCCTTCCGATTGTGGCAGCTTGAATTGCCGGTTGGCAGTAAAGTTTTAGCCAGGAGGAAAAATTAAACATGCTCGGTGTCAGAATCGGAATCGTTACAGCCCTTGTGTTCATGTCGCCTGCGTTGTTGAGTGCCGCGCCACCTGCTGCCAAAGTCAGCGGTGGTTCCATTACCGTCAACGGTAAAAAAATCGGCAAATCAAAGTCCTACAAGGACGCGGTCGTTTTAGACGACGGTTCGGTGATCGCCGTGCGGGACTCTGGTAAGTTAATCGACCTTCAGGTCGCCAATGCCGATTCCGGATTGGTTGTCCGCATCGACCCATCGTCCGGTGCGGAACGTGTGGTATTTGAGGGTCAATCGTCGGAGTACGGTGAATCGGCAGTCGGTGACCTAGACGGTGTCGCACTTTCACCTGACGGAACAACGTTGTATGTTTACGGGGCGTTGTCCGGTGTCGGCGACGGAGCGATTTGGGCGATGAACCCAGACGGCACGGGAGCCAAATTTCTGGCGCGTGCGACTCACAATCCTGCAGTTGTTCAGAGCGGTCCCTATCGCGGCCATTTGTTGACGATTCAGCGGCAAAATTACGAAACGGGAGGACTGTGGTTTCCGATTGTCGTTTTGTCTCCGGAATCAGGGGAGCCCAAAGCGCTGTGTCGCAAACCCAAAGCGGGGAAATCTTCTCCCGAAACAGACCTTCTCCCGTACCTGCCTCTCAACATGTTAAATCTGGATCCGGGTGCGCCTAAGTTTACCGAATAGAGGCCCGTTTCGGTCGCCCTTTTCGTCTTATGCCGCCGCGTCGTAATATCCCACCGGGGTGGTCAATCAACGGAGGTTACGATGTGGTTATGTCGGATAGGGTACCGTGGTTTTAGTCTGGGCAGGACATGCCTATTTTGGTTAGCCGGTGGTGTATTTGTGGCGTCGGGTATCGCCGACGCAAACGCTGCTGCCACGTGTGCTGACGTGCCCGGAGATGTTGATACGAGCGGTAAAGTAGATGTGGTGGATGTACAATGCGCAATCGTTACCAGTCTGTGGGCGCTTGCAGGAGGTACCGAAACCATGCCTGCGTGCCTAAAAAACAACCCCGAGGCCGCTGATATGAATTGCAGTGGCGAACCCAACGTGGTGGATGTGCAGATGGTAATCAACCTGGCTTTGGGACAACCTCTTGGTGCTGAAGTAGACGTCGACAACAACGGCTGCCCGGATGATTGCCAGGATGCCAATCTGGGCGTAAATATTGAGTATCTCGGCGATATGCAATTGTTCTGCGATGGATTAAGTTTACAAGCAGGAGATGTAACTTACACCGGCCACCCGTTTACCGTGACCGTACAAACGTGGCCATCTGACGAAAACCATCAGTTGTTCCTCAAGTGGTCCACTGGCGACGGCCTACCCAAGTCGGCGTCTTTTCTCGTCGATTTTCTTGGTGCCGGTCCGTTTGGAAACAATATCCAGTGGGTGGCCCAAATCCCGCCGTCGGAGTTGTCAGAAGGCCTCGAAATTGATTTCTGGATAGAAGCCAAGGGTGGTGACGCACAGCTTACGCTGAACGACAACGGCGCACCTTTTGTTGTATCCGTCGAAGATGTCAACGACACGTTTGCGGTGGGTTGGAATACACCGGGCGCCTATAGCTTCAGCAAATGTTGGAACGGCCCGTCCGGTTGCAGCACTGGATGGAAATACAATCCCACCGTACCAAACCCGCTTCCGGTTGGTTTCAGCGAATACCAGACCTACGGCGCGTGGTGGCACCCGGCAGTAGAAATCTATATTCCCAACCTCACCGATCTGCCGGTCGATCCCGGGCTTTCGGCATTTCTTGCGCAGGTGTTTTTGCGGGTGGAAGTGGAAACGGACCTGTTTTCGGGGATTGCTGGAGGAATGATGACAACCAAGTTGTTGCCCTTTGTCGAACGCAAAGGCAACAACTTCATCTACCAGTGGACTCTGATCGCCACCGGCCCACCTTATCCGCAGAGCCTCGTTGGGTTCTCACCGCCTGCACCGGGTACTTATACATACCAGTACAGGATTTCCTTTGATGGTGGGCAGACGTTCACCACATTAGACCCGTCGGTTGTGACCAACGGAGCACCGTTGCAAATCGTGTGGTCTATACCACAACCTTAAATAACTCACAATTTGCGTTATCTTGGGCTACGAACCATTTCGGCATCACAAATTTACAGCGGATGGCGGCGATAGTGCAGCAGATTTGCTGTGCCGGCGTTGCCTTCCACTGCTATCAACATATCCTCAGGGCCGGATCCCCAAAATGAACGCAGTGTCAGCACTTCGGGCGTAAATTGCTGATTTTCCGGCGCGCCGGTTTGAGGAGCCAACGCATAATCTTCTTTTTCCGCTTTTAGCACCAGATCCCAAGCCAGATCGCCGCCGTTGATGGATGAATACCGTATCAACGTGCCCTTGAACCCGATGGTAAATACGTTTGTGCTGCTGCTCCCCCACACGTCGTTGAGACCCTGGAGGGCCGCAGCAGCATTGGCGCTTTGCGAAGTCCATCCCGTTTCGGTGAAGTGCAAGATGGCACCGTCCAGACCGGCTCCCGGGCCGGCAACAGCGAACACATCGTTGCTTGCAAAGCCGAAAATCGCGTTGATCGGCTTGACTACTGAGACCGTTTGCCACTGGGAGTCTTTGCCCCATACGATTTCGCCGGCTGTCCCCAGAAACACAATCCCGTCTTTGGAAACCCATAAATCGTTGATTGGTTTGGTAATTTTGCCGGCACCCTGGGTAAACACTTCGGTCCAGTCCGACCCATCCCAATGCCAGATCTGACCTCCATCCCCGGCGGCATAAACATTGTTGGCGGCGGATCCCATGATGCAGTGAAATGTGCCCAGTCCGGATTGGGGTAATCCCGAAGCAATTTTCCACTTTTGTTCAGTAGGGGACCAGTGCCTTACCACGCCACCGGTTCCCACAACGATCAACGATTCTTCGGATTCAGCCCAGCCCGCCTGAATGGACTCCACGTTGCCGTCGATCGGCCCGATGTTCAGAAACCGTGGCGAAACGCCATCATATAACGCAACCACTCCGTTTGTGCCCGTGAGGATGTATACGGGTTTGTTGCCATCCATGTAGGCTTTGACGTCGTTCCAGATGGTGGTTTCGCCAAGGTCCACCACCCGCCAGTAAGGCTTTGCCGACACAGGTACATCTTCTTCGGTATCGTCGCCGTTCAAAATATCCTGGGTGTCGGTTTCTCCCCCTCCGCCGGTATCGCTCACGACGTTGGGAATATCCTCGTCCGCGTTGATATTGCCGGCCCCATCTGCATCATCGCTGCAGGCGGTCATAGTCAACACCGCGGAGACCCACAGGACACAGGCTGCTATCCATAAGAGTGGGGTCTGTACCCTAAAAAACACCACACACTTGGGGTCCGAGTTCGTATCTTTTCTTACACTTCCTGTCATTCTTCACAACCTCGTGAACGTTCGCCCATTCGCACCGCTAGCGCGAAATCGTGGCCAATTCGGCAAGATGGTATAACACGCATAGTCGGGACGACGATTGCGCGACTTGTTCTCGTAATGTTACCTGGACCTTGGGACGAAGGCAATTTTCCCGAGTTTCGAACGTGAACACGTCTTTTCGAATTGACAGAGGGGAAATAATCGGGCGTTGTGAGCGTGTGGAATCAAAGTACCAAAGGTGAGAAAAAAGATGACTGCTGAGCTTCTAGATACCGAAACTTTGCAACGTGACCTCAAAGAACTGCTTGAGCAACGCTGGCTTCCGGTGTTTCATCGTTCTTGTAGCTTTGATGTAACGATCAGACATGACAAGGGAGTGTTGCATTGCATTTTTGTTCTGAACAATCCGGAACAGGACTTCCGCCTGACCCTCGAAGGGCAAATGGACTTGCAACGAAGTCGGTTGAGTGCGCAAGACACGTTTGATCGGTTGATTGATACCCTGGATACCTGTATCGGGAAATACGCCGACAACCCAACGAAGTCACCTATCACGCCACGATGGACCGTGGTCAAACAATCCCGAAAGGTAGTTCTGTCGATACGAGGAGAATTGTCCAGACCACGGCTGGACGCCGAAGCAGAGCGAATTTTGTCATAGATGGTGTTTTCCGCAATTGCCAAAGTATTGATTTTGTTAACAAAGTTGTCCGGTACACGTTTTGGCCGAACAAAACGGCTACCGGAGGGCTCCGGTAAGCGTTTTGCTCAGAAAAAACGGCTACCGGAGGGCTCCGGTACACGTTTTGGCCGAACAAAACGGCTACCGGAGGGCTCCGGTAAGCGTTTTGCTCAGAAAAAACGGCTACCGGAGGGCTCCGGTAAGCGTTTTGCTCAGAAAAAACGGCTACCGGA
>JABWCM010000066.1 GCA_013360285.1 Myxococcales bacterium | reverse complement strand
CATCCTCAGCGTACCTTCGGGTACGCCTCCGGTGGGCCTCAGTCGGCAGGCCCGCCTCGCTACGGCCACTGTCTCGCTCGCCGTTATTTTTTTCTCAAATACCCTCTCAGAGGGGCAGCGGGAATAAGGGAGTGGCCCCGAGAAAGCTAATTTAGCGCTGAATTGGCCGGGACCCGACCGAGGCATATCGAGTATATGCGGCACCGACGGGCGGGGCCAAGACAGCCTAAATTAGCCAATCAGGGTTCACTCATCTATTTCCGCGGATCCTCTCTGTTGCGAAGTTACGTGCCGACGAAGAATGGGTAGGACACAACTCTACAGCCCTCGACGGACAACCGAAGTTGGACGCTGGGGTGACCGGGTCACCCATCGGGACTGGGGTCATATCACCGGTTGCACTGTCGACATCAAGCCCGCTGCCGGTCGTGTCGGATCGCGCCTTGGAAGATCCACACACAATGGTGAGCATTCCGGGGACGATGAATTTCGTGGGTCGGACGGTCATTCGGGTCCTATGTGCTCCTCCGCGTTGTTCGAGCCCCACCTTGTTTCCAGACCATAAATCATTTGTAACCTGGCTTGTACCGTGTGCAGTTCCGCAAGGCATTGTTTCTCGTACGGCCCAAACGAAGCGACGCTTCCCGCCAAATAATCAGATCCCGCCTCTCCGGCCCGTAAGCCGCCCAGCATGGCGCGAAATACCCCTTGGCCGCAGAGTGGGTCGTAACGGACTGCTGAGTCGCCGCACGCAAGCCACCCGTCGCCCGCCATCGGGTTAAGATAAGATGTTCCGGCTTCTTTGATTTGGCGGTTTCCCGCCCAGGATCCGGCTCGAACCAGCGGCGAGATCGCGGAAGTTTCCGCCAGATTCTCACCAATAAATTGGCTCATTTGGCTGCGGTGTTGAGCGAGAAGTTCGACCGGCGTATAAAAAGTGACCAAACTGGGAGCCTGGCCTAAACACATCGCCGACCACCAGCCACCTGCAGTGGATTCCACCGTCAGCGATACTGGGGATGCCGGTTGTGCCAAAAACAAAATGGCTGCCATACGGCGAACGATCCGTCTGCGTGCGTTCCAAAACCTACGCGCGACGGACGCCCGCCCCGTACCGTCGACCACCAGGCGGGCGCTGATGGACGCTGTCTCATCGCCCCGTTGAACTTCCAGGTCCCGTAACCCAAAGATGTTTTGCCGACGGGAGACGGCACGTAGAAACGACTCATTCCAAACGCAGACCCCGCGCTTTTGGGCACAATCACGCAGCCATTTGTCAAACACACCGCGATCAACCATTCGGCCCGCTCCCAGCGGATGAAACATCGAACTTTTGTCCGTGGGCACCGGTTCTGCCCATACACTGCGGATCAGGTGACATGGTATATCAAAAACCCGATCATACTCATTCAATAACCCCAACTTTTCAAGCACCACGCGCATCAGTGGAGACAACAGTTCCCATTGAGGAACCGGTCGCCGTGGTGACCTGTTGATCACAAGCACCGAGTGGCCGACGCTCCGCAGGGACAACGCGCAGGCAATCCCCGCCGGACCACCGCCCACGACCACTGCGTGCCACGGTTGTGGAGACACGGGTGTTTCTCCAGATGAGAACCGCTGTGATTTTATGGGCATGTGTGCGCCAAGACGATTGAAATACGAACCCAGGTTCGCGTGTGTTTATGTGTTTGCCGATTATGGCCCCGCTTACGGCCGACCTTCCACCGACGGGCGTCGGGCCGCTGTCGACTTGGCCTCGGCTTCCATCCCATACGGAACAGGACCGGGCGTGAGCTAAAGGCACCCCGGACACGTGCACTGTAGACATTGTTCTGGACGTGTAGGCTTCTGCCAGTCGCAATAAAGACCATCGGTCCGGTTGCCGATGAACGCACATCGGTCAGGACCCCCGCCCGTACAGGACGCTGACCGTTCACAATGACCAGACGTGATGCACCACCACGAGTGGTCCCCCCAATGCGGTTCCATTTCGTAAGCAGAATCCCACGACCAGGTGCAGGTCGAACCGTACTCCGGGTTGTACGTCGGAGTATATCGGCACGTTCCGAACTTGTCGCCCCATGATCGCTCACAAGAACCCCAGTAACACCCGTATTTGGCTATACAATCCTCGTTGACCAGGCAGTCGATTCTGCGGACAAAAACGCGGACCGAATCGCTATAAACGTGGTGAGGATGGCTGGCTTTTCCGGGGTTTAAACGCCACTGGACATCGGTCTCGTCGGGCAAAACATAAGCCCTGAAAACATGTTTTCCAAGCGGAATACTCTCGCACGTAAACTCCAGCAGTTGGCCGGTTTCAACCGGTGCCGTTGTTTTTTGGCCGGGTGGACGATCCAACGGACAGTCGACGAACACCGTATCGCCGGGTTCTAGGTTGTCGACCCACACTTTCACCGTCACCCTAGAAAGGATCGGTTCAACGGTATCGATAATCCGCGGCACACCTGGCTCCACAATCTGGATGATCCGTGGGGAAATATTTTCCGAAAGTTCTGCCGTAACGGTCGAAGTCTCTCGTTCGGTCTTTTGTGGATGGAATTCGCCTGAGTCCGGACCGGGAGTGAATGATTGTCCCTTACACCCACCACAAAGGAGGACCACGAAACAAACGGCCCATGCCATTGAGCCCAGCCACACGAACCGTCCCGCCAACCCAATACCGGCATTTGCGTCCCATCCGTTGGGACGTCTTTGCCTGCGATGTGACAACGTTCCAGCCCTCAGTTGTTTCGTATTTGCGTAAAGTTCATTTTTCATGGTGCTTTCATTCCCCACAGTTTCAGGGTTTTCACAAGCCCCATCACCCCAGGAATCGTTTCAGGCGGAACGGTCGTCCAACTCCCCTCCGGTGGATGCTCCACCAGCCACTCGTCCAAAGCAGCAACCGGAAACCCTGCCACGTCCAACTGTTTACGTATACTCTTGGGAATTCCCGATGCCGCCCACGCTGCAAGAACAGTGGCATAATGAGGATTCTCGGCGACCAACCCATCCAACGAACGTAACATCGCCGTCTTTCGGCGTTCATCGGCAACAGCCGGTTCCATTGGAATCGGAGTCAATGTCCGTTCCCGCATGAGCGGATTCCCTTCCAGGCTCTGCCCTTCCGCCACAATTCGGCAGGAGGGAAAGCCATCACCAGACACCCACAACGACAATCCAAACGTGCCGTCCACGCTTGGCTCCAGAGAGTGGATTTTTGCGGGTTCCTCGCCAAAAACGATTTCGACTTTCACCGTGCACCCGAGAATGGTGATATCGGATTGCGTGACCTTTGCTTGAACATCCATGCGCATGCCGCCTCCAACCGCAGATGGGTGCGCCGATGCCTCCGCTATGAGTCTTACACTGGATTTGGCCCGAACCAGCAGTTGATACGGGATTTCCGCCTGCTTTACCGATGTAGGAACGAGTTTGTTTTCCGCTAATTGGACCGTCAGCGCTCCACCATCGGCCAAATGACGGAGACTGACCTGCCATACACCACAATCCCGTCCGTCGGAACGAGGGCAAAACACGAATACGGAGGATCCTTCCAAAAGCACAAATCGGCTAAAGATCGATGAATTTGCCGCATCCGCGGTCAACAACTCCCCTTGCGGAGAAATCAGGGTCAACGTCAGCGCTTCGGCATGTGGACTCAGCACGATGACATCGATCGAAACATCTGCTTCATTGACGGCGAACGGAAAGACTTGCGGGTGATGCGGGACCACCAGTCCGTCCGGGTCCAGCACAATTTGATGATTGTCGATGTCCGACAGGACCTGAACAACATATTTTTGGAATCGGAGGTTGGACTCTTGGTTGGATAAGCCGGGTCGTAATGTAAGATAACGATCCACGAGTCCCAAGGAATCCAGCGCATCGATCACCGATGGAGACAACGAAGCCTCACTGCCAATGAGAACCGCATACAGAGTCGCCGCGAAAAAGTCCGGGTGAGAGTCGATGATCGATTGAATCCATGGGCTCTTTTGTTCCTGCCCTGCAGTGAGCAACAACACGGCTTGCCGGTCGTAGCCCACCACTTTGTCCAACACCCGTTTGGCGCTGTCCAGACCGGCACCTATCGAAGCGGGACCGCCGTAGTCGAGCCCCCGGTCCATGGTGACAAAAAATTGCTCCAGGGGATTCGGCGGTTCGGCGTCGGGAGCAGCCTGCGCCCAGTTCGGTTGAATCCACACGGAGGTCGGCTCTATGGGTTGAATCTTTTCCATCGGGTGAAGGACTTGAGCCTGCTGGTCAAACCGAATGGCGGCGATGCCGCTTCCCATGGTCATGAGTGTCCGCAGAAGCTTTGCCGCATGGCGAATCCATTGGACAGCGCCCAGTTTTCCAGGCGCTTGCTTCTTCATCGCCTGGCTGCAATCCAACAGCAGGGCCAACGCGGTGGTTTGGTGAGCCACCGTAACGGCTTTTACTTGAAAGGTCCACGTTCCGTAGGAAGGTCCATTCCAGAAATAGTCTTTGGTGTCGGCACCGCTCACGGTCACAAGCGGCCCTCCCCCATAGTCCCACGGATAAACAGTGATCTCCAGCGCCGCGTCCCAGTAATCTCCCACGGTGGTGCTTGGGAGATACTGAAGCAAAAACGGTTTTTTTAAGCCGACACGCTGGGGAGCAACGACCACATATTGGTGAAACTGGTCCGTGTAGTTGGTCGTTTTGTCGTTGACAAAACGGCTCTGCACGCCTTTAACCACAATCGCATTTGGCTTCGGCTCAATCACACTCGTGGGCAAACCGGAATCTGTGATCGGAACACCGTTGATCGTTCCAGCGGTCACCCGAAAAACAAATACCAGCGGCACCGCGGACTTCACCTGAAACTCGATGGTTCGATATGCGGGAGGGCCAGCGCTCATCTTTGGGCCGAAGATTGAAAGCAGTGGACCCTGCTCCACGTTTCCGAAGTCCACCGTCAACGACACGGGGGTCAACAACTCAACTTGCGGGCTCAGCAAATCGCCCAACACCCATTGCTCGGTCAACGGACGATAATCTTCCGCGGCTCCCTCCTTTGCTTCTACGACGAATCCGTAGGTGTCCCAGCAGTGTAGTGCTGCACTGTAAGCGGCCGTGTTTCCACTATTCTTCGTCTTGAGATCTTCGACCACCCCCCGCCGCCACGGTACCTTTTCGTAATTTTCCAAAAGGTACCTGTCATGCGGCAACACGTTCTGCGGTCTGTGTGCCGGCCACATGTCTTGGAGATCAGTTATCGTACACTCGAAAATCGTTTGCTCCGAGAATGCTTCCGGGCTTGTCGCCACGCATCCGATGACCAAGTCGTAGTGCCAAGGTACCGCCAAATGTTTTGTGATGTCACCCGGTCCAGTCAGCTCTTCGTCATTCTTTTGCTGAATTGTGTCGACAGTAGGTGCCCACTCGTTCCCATCAGAAGGGCCAGAATCCCCGTTTTCAGGTAACTTAAGCCTAAATACATCCAACCAATTGTTTTTGTTTTTGAGAAGATAGATCAATAGTTTGCCGACCTCGATACCGGGCCAAAAATTAGCACCGATACAGTCCTCCAATGCGGCGCGGTCTAGTTGTTCGGGGGTGGGTCCTTGAGACCCAGGCCACAGCACAATGTCTGGCAGGTTGTTGTCTACATACGGAGGAATATCTTCGGCCAACGTCTTCAGCAGTGCCCGTTGCACCCGGGTCAACGTACAACCCTCCTGGCGGGGCATATAATACGGTTGTTCCAATCCCTTGGCCGCTACCGCTCCGTCTACGTCGATTGCATCGACGGGATAAGATGATCCAGCATCGGTCTTTATCAACGGCTTAAGCCGTGGCAGCAGACTACCTGTGATATACCCTTTCATGCTCTTGTCTTTCGGTTGTTTGAGAATGGCTCTTAACCCAAAATGGACGTCGCAATGAACATTGGATACCGGAGCAACCTGGGTGGATGCGCTGACCCACATGACATCCACCGCACGCCGGAGAATCGGTGCTACGTGATTCTCAAACGACACGTCGTGAGGTACGGCAACGTGATCAGGATAGATCACGTCGCCGCTTGGACCTACCGTGGGGTGTCCTTCTGTGACCCACTTGACGCCACCGAACTTGGCCTTGAACGGTTGCGACAACCGGTCGTACATCAAGTCATAGAGTGTTACCGAGTCCTGCACCGGCGGAGCAAATCGGGGTGGCGCCGAGACAAACCACGCGGACAAAGCCTCATAGACGGTCGCTTGACCCGCTTTGAGTCCGAATATCTGTTCCCAAAACGCTGGTTTGACAGAAACGGTAGCACCCACCGGTCCGTCGCAGGTGTCGTCGTACCACCGGTCCGAGTCAATTCCCAACTTCGGCGGATACATCTCGGATGTCGGCACGTAACCCGCGATTCCGAACCCCCCGCTGGCGATCAGATACCCGTCTGAGTCGGTTTGTGCGTGACCCAATGTGACAGACTGAACGAACTGTGGAACCGGCGTATCGTTTTCCCGATAAACAAACGTCCCTTTCAATTCTACCGGCGGCTTATTTTTTCCGAGTAGTTTGACCAGCCCCGAGTCGATCACCAGCCCGCTGCGGTAACTGTCAATATTTGGGTTGCGAATCGGGTCTTTCGTGCCGACCGTGCTGAACCCAGTTGAAACACACTTTTTGTTGGCAAACCGGAACCGCCAAGTTACTTCGGCAAACTCCGACGTCATCGGCACAGCACACTTTTGACCAAAGTAGTTCTCCACAATGGCAAATACGCGGAATCGAACCGCACGACGTTTCACACGGGATTGATGGTCCCGCGGACCGTTTTCGCCGAACGGTTCTCCGTGGGTACGATAATCCACCTGGCCGGGTACCTCGGGCGAGAGATACGATTCGTCGGAATTCCCCACCCGAGCAATTCCAATTGCCGGATGGATACGAAATTCGATGAGGTTCATGTGTTATCCCGTAGCATGTCGCTCGTGTGCGCCACCGCATGCCTCACAAGTATCCCGGACATTGAAGCACGTTCGGATAAGAACACTCCGACCAAAAAGGTGGAGCCAATACGGCACATCGTTGGGTGGGTCCGTGACAACCGAACAGTCCGCAAATAAACGGCTGTGCCCCCCAATCGATGCTTCCGTCGTACATTTCCCGACATGATACGTCGTCCGCACACCGCTCCATCGACCCAAAGTGGTCGATCAACGGGTCATAACCGCCGTCTTGCCATAACCAACTACAAATGCCTTTGTCCAAATGGGGAAAATAGCGGCATTGTCCTTCATTGTCGCAAACATCCCAGGTGCACCGTCGACGATCATCACAGTCAGCAGCAGTTGAACAAGACTTTTTGCCGATAAAAATCCGGACGGAGTCCTCATACCAGACATCGAAGAACCACGGTGAATCTATGTCATAAAATCCCTGCGCACGCGTTGGAACCCTTTTTTGGTCCCCGCTGACAATGTAGGCAACCAGAACTGGGTCTTTTACCATGGAAAGTTCGATAGTTGCGGAATAGATATGCCGACTCGACGTCGCCCAAAACTCGGTAACGGGCCAGTAATCGTAGTTCGCAAACGATATGAATGTACCGCCCGAACTGGGGATATCCGGCGGGGGCGGATCCGGCGTTCGTGTATACGCAACGATGTCCCCTGGGCGGAGGTTGTCGGCCCACACAGTGAATCGAATCGAAACTTTGTCGGTATCGGTATAAAACACCCGCGGAAGTTCCGGTTCAATGATTTTGATGACACGCGGAAGCGTTGGGTCCACGTCCCACGTCAAAAACGTAGTGGCGTCTAAGTCAGGGGCCGCATCGCCACCAATATCCGGTTTTGCTGTGTCGAACACGTCTTGCTCATCCGATGCAGCACATCCCAGGAAGAACCAACCCATAACAAACAGGGCTCTCAGAGAATTGGGGTATGTAGCTTTTTTTTCACAGCATCTCGACACGGGAACCTTTGGCATGGGTGTTGGCATGTGCTACTCCGTTGAGGGTGTCGGGACAGAAACCGAACAATCGATTGAGTGTATGGTCGGCAGGTTGTTAAACACAAGTAACTCGGTTTGCACCAAGTGCACGTCCTCGACGTGTTGCTTTTCGCCGGTCCCAAAAGAAGCGATACTTCCCACTAAGTAATCGGGCTCCGCTTCGCCGACTCGATTCGATTTACACGCTAACTTACTACGACTCCACTGGACTATACGGGGACCGAAGTCACCTTAAACGCCGCCTCCTCCTCCCACAATGCCAATGCGAACGCGCCGTGGACCAAATAAGCGGTTTTTCCCGTGCTGACGTCAGTAGCAAGCTCATTGACCTCCAGCCCAAATGTTTTTGGGTTTCCATAAGCGTAAATGAGGTTTACCCCGGTTCGGCCGAGATTGAGGGCATACAGAGTCGTAGTGGACGCGACGGATTCGACTTGGGTCCGATAAAACGGAATTCCCATAAAGTGATAGACAGGTCGGTCGACCCAGGGATCATGCCTCCAGCCGCTCAGTCCGGTTTGGCCCGCACCGGTGTTCATCAAAGCTTTCAGCAAATCGTTATTGCCGACCAAACAACAAGGGCCTTCACCGGCGCCGGCACCATTGGGATATACGGAGGAAAGCGCCAGAAACGCATCGGTATCCGCCGATGTGGTGGTTGCTGAACTGCGTGTGACCAACGATTTTAGACCCTTGAACCATGCCGGGGACTCGGTTCCCTGCCCTTGAGCCACCGCTTTGTCCAACTTGCGCAAAACCAAAGTTACAACCGACTGTAATCTCCAGTCCCTGGGATTGTACGATCTGCCCAGCGCGGCCGCTTCCACATCGATTTTCAGCGCATCGAAGCGGGAGCCGAGTCGAGCCAAATTGATAGGAACATCTGCGGTTTGAGTCGTCGGGTCCTGTGGAGGAGCTACCGAAGTGGTGTAAAAATCCGGCTCCGGAACGCCAATTGATGCGCGCCGCAGCGAATACGTCATTCGTCCGCTGCTATCCATCACAACGTTGCGCGCCCGCAGCATCGGCAGAGCATACACCAATTCGCACACGTTCTGGTTGCCGCCGACAAAATACAGGGGGCTCTGTGCATCAAAGGTCCCTTCTGCGTTGCACGTGTCACGCAGGGGCGCAAGCTGTTGATCCTGGGTGATCAACGGTCGGATAAACGGCGATCCTCCTGGGTTTTCGCGGGAATACCGGGGGGGGGGGGGTAGATCGAAAAGAATGCATCGTGGCTTAGTCCTTCTCCCACCAGGGAGTGCTTCACATCAAGTCGGTCAGAGATCCGTTTTTGGTAGCCCGATCCAACTGCACGTCGAGCACTCGATACCAGGTTAATCCTCTTTCTGCCTCCGTGTCAAACATGTGCGTTGCAGTGGGTGCGGATTCGTGAGAAGTCCCGTGTTTAAGCCAACCGATCGTCAAGCATCGTGCTTTTCCCAGGAGGAGGAGGCGAACCTGTCGCGGCGCAGTTGCGTGGAATTTCGACGCCGTTTGGCAAAACAGGACCCCTAGCACTACTGGCTCACAAACGCCCGGCATTTGGCCAACGCTGCATCCCCGGGACCTTCCTGCCACTGCCTCACAACATCTCTGGGAGGGGCAGCGGGAATAAGGAAGTGACCCTGGTCGAGCCGATTTTGAGTCGGATGGGCCGGGGCCGGACCGAGGAATTCGGGAATATTCCGCAGGGCCGGGACTGGGCAAAGCGGCCAAAAGCGGCCGCTCCACGGTCACTCATCTATTTCCGCTGACCCTGTCAAGGAAGGTCTCCGAGTCTCACTCGGCGAACGTCGATGGGTCGGTAATTTTTTTCCTCTTCGATGATTTCGATTTGGGTGTCCAGCGGCACATTGGAAAATTGTTGGCGTACACTTGATGTTGGCCAATCGATGGTCACCGTTTTGATACGTTCGGCCTGTCCCAAACCGATGTTTTGGCGTAAAGGGTTACATCCGAAACTACCGCCGCTTGTCACAAAGCGGTAAAGCGACCGTTCGACGCCATTTTCCACAATCACCACGTGGATCTTCGCACCGATAGCCGAACGGTTGGATCGGGTTCCCACCAATTTGATGGTGACCCATCGTGTTCCAAAACCCGGATTTTCAAACAACGCGTCGGCAAAGGTGTCTCCCGGCAACTGCCCCCCCAACTGTACGTAAACATCCTGGTCCCCATCGTTGTCGATGTCGGCAAAACTGACCCCATGGCCTTTTTGTAAATGCCCAAATCCTCCCGCCATGGTGACGTCATCAAACCGTTGCCCGTTGTCGTTGATAAACATTTGATTTGGCTGAAGTTCCCAAAAGGGTACGTCTCCCGTCGCCAAATAAAAGTCCAAAAACCCGTCCCCATTGATGTCTCCGAAGTTGACCCCCATGGGACGCGCCGGACTGGTAAATCCCACCTTCGCCCCCACTTCTTCAAACCCACCTTCCCCCGTTGCGCGGTACAACGCAGCGAGTTCGTAGTCGACCGCCAACGGCATCGTTCGTTTACCCGGCCACTCAAACTCCACATGCACGACTCCGTTGGGAGCCGCCGGCGGCAGGTGGGAAACGCCGGCTACCACCGACATCACCCCAATGGTGCCAGCACTGCAGGTGATGAACAGATCCAGGTGACTGTTGTTGTCGTAATCCCAAAACCACGTGGCGAACGTGTTTTTCGGGCGTACGATTCCCAATTGGGCGGCCACATCGGTAAACGTACCGTCTTTGTTGTTACGAAACAGCCGGTGTGCGGGTCCCCGGGCTACGGGATACCCATCGGACGCCGACACAAACAGGTCGGAGTACCGGTCGTTGTTGTAATCTCCCCACACCGCCCCCATTACAAACACGGTGAGCCGTACCCCGGCTTCGGCGGCAACGTCGGTAAACGTACCATCCCCATTGTTGCGAAAGAGCTGCGTGGGGCAGGTGAGTTCATCGGAGGTTTCATTACCCACAAACAGGTCGACATCGCCGTCGTTGTCGTAATCCCCCCACGCCGCCGATTTCACCGGGCAATGGATTTCCCCCAACCCCGCTTCAAATGTCATATCGACAAACCGCCCCCCACCCTGGTTCCGAAACAACGAATTGGGGTGCTTCCCCGTAATCCCCATCCACGCCCCACGGGTGACAAATACGTCCAGATTTCCATCGTTGTCATAATCGGCTTGTACCAGGTTCAATCCACCATAAAAATCCGCAAGATTGGCTTGTTCGGTTTGTTCGATAAGCCCCCCTTTCTGGTCGTTGACAAACAGCCGGGTCACTTTGGTGGGGTTGGAAGACGTGGTGAACACATCCAGATAATCGTCGCCGGTAAAGTCGTCCACCGCCACGCCGCCGGCGCCGTTGAGTGTGGTCATTCCCAGCTTCGGGGCGATGTTTTCAAACCGGGGAAACGCCACCTGCGACTGGGTAAACGCCGCAGGATATCTCACGTCCGCCGGCACTTTGTCGGGATATTCACCGAGCGTCATCGCGGCGATATGCAGCAACCAACGTGCGGACTCATAATAGGAAATCCAGGTTCCTTTATGGGTAGTCCCCGATGTTTCATCCATCAGTTGTTTCAGATAACGAAACGCCGCCTGGGAGCCCTCCGGTTTGGAATGAATACCCGTGCCCACAATCGGCACAATACAACTATTTGAATCGGCTCGTTGGCAGCAGTTTTCCACCTCTCCGCGCCGCAAATGGGACACGCCAAGGTAAAACAACGCCTGATAACGCATTTCCCGTTGCTGCTCCGGCGTGGGAAAGTCGATCTTCTGGATCAAATCCAACGCTTCGGTAAGATAAACAATCGCTTTATCCGGTGTTTCTTCGTATTGTAAGTTAAGATAACCGGCATCCAGCAGGGTTTGTACCAATAGGATTTTTGATTCACTTTTACGCGCCGATTCGACGACGTGCGCAATGTGCTGATGGGATCCTTCGCCGAAATACAAATGTTGTTTCGGAGCCCGTTCTTTGATCTGGGCCAACAACTCCACCATTTTGGTGTGCCCACCGGCCGGCTGCACCCTAGGCCGAGGCTCCGGCTGTGCGTGGGTGGACTGGGCTGCGGGAGTCGGCGTTGCCGAAGGCACAGCGTCCGGCTGACGCAAAGATTCCACGGGAACGGACCGTTTTTGACACCCCCCGATCCCAAAGACAGCCAGCACCCCAAAAATCAGAACATGCCTACTTGACATACACGGCACCTAAAAGAGAGGATCCATTACAGATTTGGGCAATCAAAATCGGCTTTTAACTGGTCGCAGCTTTTTGCAATACATTCGCTGCAACACGCTTTGCAGGCCCCAGACCGGTCGCAGTTTTCAGAAAGGCGAACGATTTCACCATATATCGTTGGATCGTCATAACAACAGTTACCGATGTGTTCGTAACAAAGCCGGCAGTTATCATCTGGGCCGCAGGAACAAGGGGGTTTGCCATTTTGTGACGTGGTTTCGTCAACATCGGAACCGGCGGATACCACATCGGAAACGTCGGGAGACGACTGGATTTCGACCGTGTCCGCAGCAATAGCAATATCCGGTGCCGATGCACCATTTTCCGACTTGCATCCAACCAAAAATAAAACGATCATCAAACCCAATGGGGTAGTGCGTAAACGATTCATAAAGCATGTGGTAAGCCGTCTTGAAAACAAAGTCAACGTTTACTTCATCACGACGGTTCAGAGTTCAATTCTTCAAATGGGGTGATGGGATTAGAAGATGCGTGCGGCAGTTGTCATTTTATTGGCCATTTTAACTTGGCCGTCCCGATTTTCCGATCCCGTGGACCGGTTAACCCGGATTTCTCAAGAAGTTCGGAGTGAAAACACCGAGCCGCAAACATCTTCGGACAAACCACGGCAGGTTACGTCGAACTGTGTGGAACTGGACCGGCTGAGTTTTATGGGAGCCCTTATCTTACAGCCGCTTACCACCGAAACGGTCGCGGGAACCGAATTGGCGGAAGTCCTCACATCGGATGAAGGTGCGCGGGGCATTTTTAAGTATTTGGTGGAATGTGCTCTGCCTCCAGACGCGGTGGTCACCATTTCCGGCGACAGTGAAGTGTTTGAGTTTTTTGGCGACATGGATTTGGGGGAAGGTTGGCAGACCGGACCGTGCGATGAAGCTTGTCAGGAATGGGTTTCGGCCTGTCTACTTGCACGGACCAACGCTTACGGAATTCCGGTCCAGATTTATTTAACGGGTGCCAAACCGGGTTTAGGACCGCTTTTGCCCGAAGACGCCGACACTTATTTTGTGCGGGAAGGGGCATTTTACGGAAACCTTTTCCATTCTCCGGGGCGCCAGTACGCCTGCCGTGGCGAAGGTTACGACCCACTTTATATGACGTTTCGGGCGTGTACGTTGCCGGGAAACCTCTGTGGAATACAAGTGGTCGGTCCCTGTGGTGAAACCGATGGGAACACGGGGGAAAAAGTCGAGGATTTTGCCTGTATCGGTGAAGAAAACGGCTATTTTACGGGATGTCACAACCGATTGGATCGCCCGGGAACTTCCGACAAACCCGACAAAGTGTGGACTCGGGTCATTACCGTGTATGTGCGTGGCTCGGGATTTCAGGGGGGAATCGGGGTGGGCTGCGACGTAGAAAAAGTCGAGCCGCCGGCACCCACCCCGGCAGGAGGGGTGGGTCATGCTTGCCAAAACGACGATGACTGTTTGGGTGAATGTAATTTTTGTGACGTCAGCACTTATTTAGGGATGTGTACGGCGGGGTGTATGGATGGGCTCCCCGAAGAAGAATCCGTGGCATGTGGTGCGGAAAATGCGACCTGCCTGAGCATCAGCGAAGGATACGGGCAATGTACCAACACGTGTGAGCCGGGGGTTGCCGGAACCTGTGAACCGGGACAAATCTGTACGGGATATTGGATCTCCCGCACCACTCCCGACACACCGGGCTGCGTTCCATTTTGTTCGGAAGACGCCCACTGCCCCGTTGGAAGTTATTGTAATCGCCGGTTTGGGCAGTGTGGTCCCCCAGAGGACAACAGTTACTTAAAAGACGGCGAGCCGTGTATCCTCGACGCGGTCGGTTTTGGCGCCCCGGAAGTTCCCTGTAACGGCGGCTGTTTTCGAATTACCGACGACCCGACGCAGGGGATTTGTGGGAGTTATATCAACGTGGCACATACAACCCAATGCCCCGACGACCCGGAACATGTCAAACCACTGGTACCCGTAGGCGAAGACGAAATGGGGATCTGTCTTTACCGCACCTGCAAAACAGATGCGGATTGCACCGCACCCCTCAAATGTAAAGGTTGGGCGCTTGGACCCAAACAATGTGAGTGGCCATGATGTTGGAAAAAAAATCGAAGATGCCAAAAATGGTTTTCCTGGTGGGCAAGTTGTCAAAAATGGGGTTGTGGATTTCTGCCTTGCTGTTGTTGGCCTGTTCGGGTGGATCGGATTCGGGCAGCCCTCATTCCCCAGATGGGGGGGATTCGGACATCACAGCGACAGATATCGCCATTACCGACAGCGCCGCTGTGGCCGACGCGGCGGCAGGCGACTCTTTGTCCGACGGCGGAGAGGACGTGTCGGCAAACCAAGAGGTCGCTCCACCGGTGGAACCCCAGGTGATCCCGGTGACATCTTGGCGAGTAGCCACACTCAAAAACCCCAACGACCCCGACCCGGTGCTGACGGCAATTGAAAACGGCACCTTTGTTTTTCCGGAAACCGATGATGCTTACGGGCTGAAATGGTCCACCGTCCGACCCGCCGAAGACGGCACCATCGATTCCCAATCCTGGGGTTATCTTCAATTGTTG
This sequence comes from Myxococcales bacterium, assembly GCA_013360285.1. Classification (GTDB taxonomy): domain Bacteria; phylum Myxococcota_A; class UBA9042; order JABWCM01; family JABWCM01; genus JABWCM01. The sequence goes on along the minus strand of JABWCM010000066.1, from coordinate 11,440 downwards.
GTCGCCAAAGTGACTCCGCCGCCAACCGGCGGAATCATGGTGCAGGCTGACCGTACTTACCAAGTATTGTCCGGCAACGTACGTCAACCGGGAGATATTTATGGAAGCGGCCGGATCCGGGTGCCGATTCCCCATTCCACCGGTGCCGACTGGATCGTGGTGCGGGCACTCGTGGGCACGGCCCTTCCCAAAGTCGTTCTGACTGAATGGCCGCAGGAAATCGCGTTTAATCCCGCGGATATGACGGCGCCGGATTGGGTATTGGGAAACGACGAACCTTCTTACCTGGGGTTACCGATATTGAATTTTCGGGATTTGCCGGTCACGAATCTGACCGCAATCGTGGTGGAAAACGACTACTTTACCGAGTCCCAACAACCGGCACCCATATTGGGCGCTCATACCGTAAGCCAGGTCGGATTTCGGCTTGTGCCCAAAAAATTTGAAACCGCCGAAAGGACGATCCCGGTGCGGTTACGCCTACAATCCCCGGATTTGCTCTACCTGTATGAGCAAGAAGTCACAATTCCCATTGTGAATTTGGACAAAACGAATCCCCAAGCCATCCGGCAAACCTTTGTTTCGGAAATGGACCATTCGATTCAGTTTTTTGGTTTGCGGCTTCCTGTCGAATATGACCCGGTCAAACTGTACTCCTTGGTGTTGAGCCTGCACGGCGCGGGAGTTGAAGCGGGGGGGCAGGCCGCAGCGTATTCTCCCAAGGAATGGTCGATTCTGGTCGCGGCTACCAACCGGCGGCCCTTTGGGTTTGACTGGGAAGTGTGGGGGCGTAAAGACGCCATCGAGGTACTGGAGGAAGCGCAAACGAAGTTTGCGACCGACCCAACCCGTACTTATGTTACCGGCCATTCCATGGGGGGACACGGAACCTGGCAAATCGGCGTGTTGTTTCCCGATCGATTCGCGTTGGTAGGCCCCAGCGCAGGGTGGATTTCGTTTGAAACCTATGGGGGTCCCCCTTTTCCAACCGGTGTATTCGGGTGGGCACGCCATTCCAGCAACACGTTGCGGTATGTGGACAACTTGATCCCCAAGGCAGTTTATATCATTCACGGAACGGCTGACGACAACGTCCCGATTGGTCAAGCGGAGCAAATGTTTTCGGTGTTGTCGCCCATTGTATCCGACCTCCATTTTTACCGCCAACCGGGCGGAGGACACTGGTGGGATGGGGAAGTTTCCCCCGGAGCCGACTGCGTGGATTGGCCGCCGATGTTTGATCTGATGCAACGACGAACGGTCAACCCCGACCAACTGGACTTCCGGTTCGTCGGGGCATCCCCATGGGTGAATCCCACCCACACGATCATCACTGTGTTGTCAAAAAACACACCGGCCGAAGATTTTGTAGTGGAAGCCAAGGTGGTGGGTACGGATTACGTAGTAAGAACCACCAACGTGCGGGGGATGGAGATCCGCACCGACGCATTGGAAAAAGCCGGGGTAAACCAAATCGTGGTGGACGGTGAGATATTTGCCGTCGATAACCCGGTGGTCGAAGTGGGGGAAACAAGTGGTAAACGCCCAGGACAACATGGCCCCCTCAATGAAGTGCTGGAAAAACCAACCTGTGTCGTTTATCCCGACGAAAGTTCATCAACGCTGCGCGAAGTCGCCGCCAACCTGGTGTCGACATGGAGTGTGATCGGCAATGGGGCGATGTGTACGTTGCCGATGAGTTTGTTGACCGAAGAAGTGCGCACCGCCTACAACATCGTGTACATGGGTGTCCCCAAGGAAAACGTGCCCGTCCCGGAATCAACCCAGGTCACCTGGAACACCCAAGGCGTCACCGTGGCCGCAACCCAGTACAAAGACGCCGCCGTGGTGGTGGTGTTCCCCGAAGGGGAACGGATTTCGGCGGCGTTGTATGCGACCGAGGGCAAAGAACATTTGTTGTATCGTTTACAGCCGTTTACGTCGCGATTTGTGGTACCGGATTTTTTGGTGTGGGATGAACAAGGAGCCCGTAAAGTGGGATTTTTCGACGGCGATTGGAATTACGAACCGACGTTTTCGCAGTAGAAGTGGCCCACCATCCCCCAATCAGCCGGTGGTTCGGCATTGTTGCTCGCAGGTTCGTGAGAAACGGGAACTTATCGTTTCGCACAAACCGCGTCGACTTTCATGACGTGGTCTTCCGGAAGGCCGGCGTGAATGTAAATCTTGACGCAATGTTCACCGCGGGTGCACAACGCGTCGGTCATGGAGGCTGTGAAAAAAGTTGGACGCAGGTTTTGGGCGTGGATTTTGCGCCGAATTGGTTTTGGAAAACCCGAGTCATATCGGGAATATTGCGCAGGGTTTTTCGAAACCAAGGCGGCCAAAAGCCACCGCCCAAAGCCTGCTCAGCTATCTTTTCACAGGCTCTCCAGGATGGTTTCCTGCGTTACGAATTGCCCCACGGGGATTGCGGGTGTTCTGCTGTCTTTGTCCAGTGCCAGGGTGGGTCCAGCGGAGGTTTGGATCACATAGGCTCGGGCGGCGTTTACGCCGCGTAACCACGACGTACGGGCCACCACTTGGAACTGGTTGTTTACCGGCGTTGCGTGAGGCTCAAAATCCCATATATGCGCATCGTTTTCCGTGGCCCGATATGGCGCCCGGCTTTCTCGGGCCGCATGTTCTTCCGCACTTCCCGGCGGTCCAGACACCCACAACAACGTGGCAACAATATTCGTGAGCGCCGACCCGACGCTGGTTACCAGCACCCCGTTCTGATGCCACTCTCGATCTCTTTTTCCGAGATAATCAACTGCTTGGGCTATCTGAGCCAAACCCGTATTCCCTAATGCGTGGCCATTGGCGCACAATCCCCCAAACGGGTTGTAGCTGCCTTCGAGCCACCGAGCCAACACCCAGTCACGAACCTCCGTATCAGAGCGGTCTTTTCGTGCCACCCTGGCGATTTCACTTAAAAACACCCACTCAATACTCGGAAACGCATCGTGAAGCACACCGAATAACTGGCCCGTATCCCCCAACAATCGTGGGCTGACACCGGCATCGGCACACACGTTGCGCAGCGCCGCCCGAATCGACCACGGCCGGTCGATGGGGTATTGCCGGCGCAACAACGCAGTATTCGTTTCCCCATGCCCCACTCCCAATACCTGCACCCATGGACCATTTTCCCCAGCGGCGAATTTTTGCTCCATCACCTTTGGATCCGTGGTCAAAATCACCGCGGTCGCCCCATTGGCCGGTGCCCCAACATCTTCGGCCCGAAACCAGTCCCCATAGGTTTGTCGACTAAAATAATCCTCTCTCGATGTAATCTTCGTACCTGGAACCGCACCGCTCAACCCAGTCTGCATCGCGTACACAAACTCTTCGGCACTTTTGTGTTTTCGTAACGTAACGTCGCAAATCCAATCCCGCCATACCGATTCGTCCAACCCCGAACGCCACACGATGTGGCTCATCAACAAATCCCCAATCGACAACATGGTTAACCCGTAGGGCTCACTTTCATCTGGGTCCACAACCGTCTGAATTGCGTCTTGGTGTTCTTTACGATCCAAACGAAGCCGTGCTTTGCGGTCCAAACCCGGCCGGTCGGCGGTCCACATTTGTTCACCCGCCACCACCAAAACGGTACGTTTTTCCCCACGCTGCAAATCGGAAACCGCCCGATAAAACACCTGCGCTCCCGCATCCGACGTCCCCAGCACCGGAACATGGGCATCGGCTGAGTGCCAACCGGTGGTCGTCGGCAAATTCAACCGTTGGGCCAACCATGCCGGAATGTGGCGCGGGTGAAGGCGGTCCGTCGCGTCCGATTGCATCACCCCCATCGTTCCGAAATACACACCATCCAGGTAGGACTTCGCGTTTCCTCCCAAAGACAGCGCCGCAGCGGCGGCTTCAAGACACATGGTCTGTAGGTTTCGCAGCTCGTATTGCCCCACGGTACGGTCACGAACCGGGCCTTGTTGGGTGCCAACGGACACGATCCAGACCGATTTACGTTCTTCTTGTGATTTCATAACCATCCTCATCCAGGACTGATCTGTGAGGCTGTGAAAAAATAGCAACTCGCCCTGGCGCCGGCGACTTCTGGCCTACTTGGCTCCGAAAAACCCTGCGCCATATTCCCGATATGACTCGGGTTTTTCGAGTCCAATTCGGCGCAAAATTCGCAGCTCCAAAACGCGCCCAACTTTTTTCACAGCCTCAGTGACCTGCGCCACAAATCCAAACACAAACAAGTGGGGCCACCGGACCCCTTGATACACAATTCGTCGGCTTCAAACGACAATACTTCTACCCCGTGGGCGGAAAGCAACTTTTCCGTATGCGGATTTCCCGCGACCATCACCACCCGATTGGGGCGTAACACCAATAAATTGTTGCCCTGCGTCGCCATTTCTTCGGGAACCGCATCCAACAATTGTAAGCCAGTGACCTCCAATTCCTGGATAAACGACGCCGATAACCACGGTTTATACACCACCGCCAAATCGGGGCGAAGCACGTTTATTAAAGAACGGAGATGTAAACAATGCTCCGGACCGGGGCCATCGGGAAGTTCCACGGGGCGGACACGAATTCCAAAAGGAGCCATGAGCGCCTGAAATTGAGCGACACCCTCTCGGTTGGTACGATACCCTACCCCCACCGCCACCCAATCGGCGCGTAACCATATTACATCGCCCCCTTCCATGGTGCCCGGCGCGGTGATTTCCCCCACGATGGGGACCGCCAACGACTCCAGACAATTTCGGGTATGTGCGGCTTCCTGTCGGCGCGGCACCTTTCCCATGTTGAACACCACCGCCCCATGGGGAGTCATCACCGCCGAATCACACTGGTACACCGCGTCCAGGTCGCCGGCAACAACAGCTTCGTTGACGATGACGTTTGTCCCCTCGGATTCCAACAACTGCCGAAACCGATCAAATTGAGCCAGCGCCCGTGGGGAGTCCCGGTTTTCTTCGTATCCCCACCGCGCCGGAATATCCCCCGGCAGAAGTGTCTCCTGCGGCGGATGCACCATCACCGTCCGCAACAAATCGATGGTGTTGGTCATCCCCCACGATGCACCCGCCGAGGAAACCATCGAAGATGAAGCCGACAAAAACCCAAACCGGGACCGGGTCATGGCGTACAACACCGCGTCAAGCAACTGCCCTCGTTTGGTCACGTGGGATCGCATCACCCCTTCTCTTAGGAAACCGACTTTTTCCAACACACGCATCGACGCAGGGTTGGTTTCGTACACCATCGCATAAACGCGCCGGAGACCCCGTTCCTGAAACCCCATTTCGGTGATATGGCGTACGGCCCGGGTCGCGATTCCCCGTCCCCATCGGTCCGGCTTCAACCAATAACCCAATTCGGCGCTGTATCGATGGACGTCTTCGTTGACGTGCAAACCGATACTCCCGATAACGCCCGTGGCATCCGCGATGGCCCAAATGGGCTCCGAATCGTTGGCGCACACAACTTCGATAAAATAATGGGCGTCCTGGATATCATAAGGATACGGAAACCGATCGCGCAGGTTTTGAGAAATACGCGGATCATTGGCTGCTTCGGCCAAAGATACCGCGTCGGTCGCCACAAAACGACGTAAAACAAAATCACCAAAATCGACGGCAGTAGACATGTTTCCTTTTTTGGGCCAAAAAACCGACCCCCATTTCGACAGAGTGTTGCAGGTCACCCTGCGTTTTGTCTGAGGTATCATCCCACCGTCCTGCCGGACAGCGCAAGACCTATTCTCCCGTCTTGGAAAAGAAACGGCATATGTCGCATTCGATAACGGTTTCTACTATGATACCGCTTTCCCGGCGCCAACGGGTGGCGTTGTGGGAATGGGATCGAAGTGGGAGAATATGAAACCGGCACCGTCCAAATCCACACAAACCCATCACGGCAGCACCATTTTGCGCGGGCAGATCAAAACCGGGTTGACCGCCATCGCGATTGCAGTTGTGGTTTATTTGTTGATTGCTCAGCCGTGGGAAAAAATGTCACCCGGGGGGATGGTCGAAGGAGCTATTGCTCCGGGTTTTGCGTTGACTCCGCTGGATTTGGGACCGCAGGTACGGCTTGATCAGTTCGTAGGAAAGGTGGTGATGGTGTCATTTTGGGCGACCTGGTGTGAACCATGTAAACAGGAACTGCCGGCGCTTGCCAAAATTGGTGCGGAAATGGACCCAGCGCGGTTTCAGTTGCTGACCATCACCGATGAACCGGCCACTGTTGTGAAGGTGTTGCTCAACGAGTTGCAACAAAAACATGGACCGATGCCGCTGATGGTGTTGCTGGACCAAGGCGCGCGTACGCAGGTCGCCTATGGGGTCCGAAATCTGCCCACCGCCGTTTTTGTGGGTCCAGATCAACGGGTGATCCGAACCCATGTGGGGGCACAAACCGAATCGGCATGGCGCGAAGACATCACCCAAATGATGGCAGAGAGGCTGTGAAAAAATATGGGCGCGTTTTGGGGATACGAATTTTGCGCCGAATTGGACTCGAAAAACCCGAGTTATATCGGGAATATGGCGCAGGGTTTTTCGGAGCCAAGTCGGCCAAAAGTCGCCGGCACCAGGGCGTGTTGCTATTTTTTCACAGCCTCAGACGCTTTTCCCCAAGAGAGTGCCCGTCCATGAAGGCAGCATTGTTTATTTTTTTTGTATTGTGGGTCGGCAATATCGGGCCGGCGTGTGGACTCACCGAACAACCCGACGAACCCGATACCCACAACGAAAACGCAGCAAGCCCGGTATATGTGCAGGCAGCCGTTCTGGGTTCGGCAATGGACACGTTACGATCATCGGCCACCGTTTCTCCGCGGAAACAGGTGGTGGTGACAGCGCGTCTCGATGGAACCGTCGTCGATGTTCCGGTGGACGTCGGAATGAACGTAACCGAGGGCCAAACCCTCGCGATGCTGCACAATCCCAATCCCGATCTGGCGATCAACCGGGCGCGTACACAAATCCGACGAATCGAAGACGAACTGCGCAAAATCGACGAGTTGATCAACCAGGGATTGGTGCCCAGGCAAAACAAAACCGACCTCCAGTTTGAATTAAAACAAGCACGGATAAGCCAAGAAGAAGCGACCACAGCACGCACCACTCTTCATATAGCGGCACCTTTGGCGGGGACGATTTTGGGCCGTCAGGTGGAACCGGGAATGTGGGTTGCACCGGGCACACCGATGTTTGTCATTGCGACTGCCGAAGATTTGTTGGTTCCCGTTGCGTTGTCGGAACGGGCGTTGTCGCGCCTGAAGATTGGCCAGACGGCTAAGATACGCGCGATTGCCCTGCCGGATCGTGAGTTTCCGGCAACGCTCGAACGAATCCATCCGGCGGTAGATGCGACCACCGGCACAATTTTGGCCACCTTTGCGGTAGTCGACATTACTGCGGGAAAAACCGATGGACTCAAACTGCTCCCCGGAATGTTCGCCGATGTGGAAATCGAGGTAGAACAACTCACCAACGTGGTGCTGATCCCCCGCCAGGCGGTGTTGTATGACCAGAACACAGCGGTGGTGTTTGTGGCGGAAAATGGAACGGCAAAACGTAACTCGATCGTCGTCGGCCCCACCAACGGGGAACATATCGCGGTACTGCGTGGGGTCGACGATGGGGACTTGGTGGTGACCGTGGGGCAAAACAGCCTTCAAGATGGGGCGCGGATAGAAATCAAAGAAAAACCCGTTGATTCAGCCGGGGAATCATCCCCCACAACACCGCCACCGGCACCCGATAAGGCGACCGGCACGTGAAAGCGGCGGAAAAAATCATCGCAGAGATCGTGGACCGCCCGGTGGCGGTGTTGATGACCACCGCGGCGGTGTTGTTGTTCGGGTGGATCAGTCTGTCCCGATTGCCGGTCACCCTGCTTCCAGACATCGCTTATCCGACGTTGACGGTGCGCACCGAATACCCCGACGCAGCCCCCGAAGAGGTGGAACGGGCGATTACCGAACCGATTGAAGAAACGTTGTCCACCATCGAAGGGGTGCGGCATATCCGGTCGACAAGCCGCCCTGATTTTTCTGAAGTGGTGTTGGAACTGCGATGGAAAACCTCATTGGATACGACTGCCCAGAAAGTACGGGAACGTTTGGAGTTGCTGCAATTACCCGAAGAGTCTCTCAAACCTTCGGTGTTACGTTTTGACCCCGATTTGGATCCGATTCTGCGGCTGGGGGTTACCCTGGAGTTGCCCGAAGACCCCGCCGAACGTTCCACCGCGCTGGGGCGGCTGCGTTCGTTTTGCGAAACATCGTTGAAGCCGGAGTTGGAAAAAGCGTTGGGGGTGGCCATGGTGTCGGTCGAAGGGGGACAAATGCCGGTTGCCCTGGTGAACCTTGATTTACCTCGATTGTCGCGCCTGGGGCTTCAACCCGCAGATATTGTCACCCGAATCGCTCAGTCCAACGTAAACCTTCCGGGTGGAAGAGTGAGGGAAGGAAGAATCGAATATCGGGTACGCACTCGCCACGCTTTAAATACCATTGCCGATGTCGAAATGTTGACGGTGGCCATGCCCGATGGAAAAACGTTGCCGTTGACCGACTTGGGAACAGTTTCGTTGGGTTATGAAGAACGAGACACGCTGACCCGGTTGAACGGCAAAGAAAGTGTGGAGATCGCGATCTACAAGGAGGCGGACGCCAACATCGTCAGCGTCGCCAAAGAAATTCGGGCGGTGGTATCGCGGCTTGAGTCGCCGGAAAACGCCGACAACCACTCGGGGGCCGGAAAACTGAAATTGCCGGCGGGTTTTTCCCTATGGATCCTCTATGATGCCGCAACATTTGTGGAAAGCGCCATTTCCGAAGTGCAGGACGCCGCGTTGTGGGGAGCGGTGTTGGCGGTGATCGTATTGTTGGTATTTCTGCGAAAAATCTATCCGACCGCCGTCATTTCCATTGCCATTCCCGTGAGCATCGTTGCCGTTTTTACTCCCATGCTCCTGTTGGATGTCGGATTTAACTTAATGTCGTTGGGGGGACTGGCTTTGGGCGTGGGGATGTTGGTCGACAATTCCATTGTGGTGATGGAGGCCATCGCAAGACGGCGGGATGAGGGAATGGCCCCACGTGAGGCGACGATCAAAGGAACATCGGAGGTCCTGAGTGCCGTGGTAGCCTCCACCCTCACCACGTTGGCGGTATTTGGCCCCTTGGTGTTTGTGGAAGGGGTGGCCGGGCAGATTTTTGGAGACTTGGCAGCGACCGTCACGTTTTCGTTGATCGTGTCGCTTGTAGCCGCCGTGGTACTTGTTCCGGCGTTGTCCGCTCGTGAGCCAGGCAGCTCTGGACCCAAACCCCACAGCGCGACGTTGCGATGGGCGGCGGCGAATTATTGGATTCACCATCGTTCGGACGGGATTTTACGAAACCGCGGAAGGGGCGTTGCCGGCACCCTAGTCGCCGGCATCCGGTGGGCGGTCGGGTTTCCGTATGTATTCGCCATGACGATCGTATTGTTGGCAATCGATGGAATCGTGGGGCGAGTTGTTTTGGGAACGCTTTGGTGGTTATTTCGCCGCGGCAGCGCACGGGGATCGGTTGTGCAGCGGGCTCTTGCGGCCCTTTGGCGCCCTTTGGACATCGTGTTTGGTTGGCTGGGACGCGGCATGGCCGCAGCTTTTGCCGGGCTTTTACGTTTTTCATTACGCGCAAAAATACTCGTCGTGTTGTTGAGCATCGCTGCCTTTGTTTGGGCTGTGGTCACCAGCCAACAATTGGGGCGAGAGTTGATTCCGGAGGTGCGGCAGGGAGTGGTCACGGTGGAGTTGGACGTAGGAGCGGGGTCATCGTTGGACGAAGTCGCCCATCGGGTTGCCGAGGTGGAACGGTGGTTGAGCCGAACCGACGGGAAAGTGGACACGTTTGCCAGTACCATTACGGTAGCAGGACAGCGTACCACAACCCAATCGAGGGGGGAAAACGAAGGGGGTGGGGGAGCCGTGATCACAGTAACCTTGCGGGATGTGGCGGACGAGGATTGGCTTTTTAGAATGTTGGGCGAAAAATTGGCGGACATGCCGGGTATGACGGCAAAGTTCAGTCGGCCGGCATTGTTGACGTTTCAGGCGCCGCTGGAGGTGGTCGCCACGGGGATTTCCCCAGAATTGCTGACCGATCTCGCGCGTACGGTGGCGCACGAGGTGGAAAAAGTTCCTGGGATCGATTTGGTGCACACGTCCATAGCGCGGGGATTTCCGGAGTACCATATTGAGTTTGACCGAAAACGGCTGGCATCGCGGGGATTGTTGGCCCGGGATGTAGCGGAAATTCTGCGGGATTCCGTCAGTGGGGAAATCGCGACGGCGTTACGCCAGGGCGAAAAACGGGTCGACGTGTTGGTAAGAGCCGACCGCAGCTTTGTGGAGTCAAAAGAAAGGTTGCTTGCATTGCCCGTGGGGCGATTGAATGGGGAAGTGGTGAAACTGATGGATGTCGCCACCGTTCTACCCAAAGATGGTCCGAGCGAAATCCGCAGAGTAGATGGTCAACGCGCCGTAGTTGTACGCGCCGTATTGGAATCCGACACCGATCTGGGGACCGCCGGTGAGCAGGTGGAACAGGTGATTCGGGGAATTCCGCTTTTGGCCGAACAACAATTGTTTGTGCGGGGACAACGAGAAGAACTGGATCGGTCGCTGGAGTCGTTACAATTGGCGCTGGGCTTGGCGATCTTTCTGGTATATGCCGTCATCGCCAGCACGTTTGAGGCGTTTTCGGCGCCGCTGGTGATTTTGTTTTCGGTTCCGTTGGCACTCATTGGGGTGGTGTTGGCACTGTGGTGGGCGGGATTGCCGGTAAGCGTGTTGGTATATATCGGCGTCATCATGTTGGCGGGAATCGTAGTCAACAACGCAATCGTGTTGGTAGCCGCCGCAACAGGAGACGACCAAGCCAAAAAACAACCCGAAGAAGCGGTGATGGACGCGGCCAAAATCCGGCTACGCCCGATTTGGATGACCACGTTGACAACAGTCCTGGGCCTCGTCCCCATGGTACAAAGCCTGGGAGACGGAACCGAAATCCGCGCACCAATGGCAGTAACCGTCATTGCCGGCCTGCTGTTTTCAACGGTATTGACCCTGGTGGTAGTACCGGTAGTCCTAGTCATCCAACAGAAGCTGACAAGACCGGGGCGGGGGTAGAATGGATGGTGAGATTGGCGACTCGATCCGTTCATTCGTAAACCACCGCACCGTCGTTTCCCGCGCCTCCACTTTTTCCAACCTGTCCGTTTTGACCGGGTTGTCCTGGTGTACCGCTCCTGCCGCTCGTACCGAACGCTCCGCGACGTCCGCTAGCACTACTGGGTCACAAAGAGTTTGTGAAAAAATAGCTGCGCAGGCTTTGGGCGGTGGCTTTTGGCCGCCTTGGTTCCGAAAAACCCTGCGCAATATTCCCGATATGACTCGGTTT
>JABWCM010000065.1 GCA_013360285.1 Myxococcales bacterium | reverse complement strand
CTCTCCCGTACGATTTCGGCGACCACCGAGGTTGGTAAGTTAGGATGTCGATTTGCCACCTGAAGGCGAAATTCTTCGACACTCTTGGGGTGCTCGGACATTGCGGAGTCGATATCCATTCGGCTCGGGTCTAATTGCAGGATTCTGTTATATAAGCGGGCGGACAACACCGTTGCGATTCCAACCTGGGTGCCGTGGAGCGCTCGCACGTCCCGCCCGCCTCCGTGTTCGACCATGTCCCAGTAGTGGCTCAATAGATGTTCCCCACCCGATGCGGGAGAGGATGATCCCGCAAGCGCCATCGCACACCCGGACAACAAAAGGGTTTCGATAAGCAGCCGAATCGCTTGGGAATCCCCTGCGCCAATCCCTTTTGCCACCTCGAGCAACCGCAAAAACGGACCGTCAAGTAACTGAGCTGGCGCAGCGGACCAATCGGCTCCGGCAAAACGAGACGATAGGTACCAACACGCGTTGGAGTAGGGTTTGGACGACAAGTCGCCAAATCCAGAAAGATTCATTTTAAGTGGTGCATTGCGCAAAACATCAATATCGGCAAATACTGCCTCGGTTTGTTGCGTGGAGCGGGTTCTTTTAACCCCGGACGACAAAATAGCTGCGATAGCGCTTGTGTACCCATTCATCGAAGCCGCTGTCGGGACGGTAACATAAGGAATGCCCGATAGGGTTGACGATGCCTTTGCGATGTCGTTGATGGTTCCTGCGCCCACGGAAACCACGACGTCGCACCCGAGGTTCTGAAGTATGTTTGCCGCGTTTGTGACTGTGTCGTCATCGGCGATAGGTGGGCTGGAACCGTGGTCGGGAACGACGAAGGTCTGACAGGAAAGGTTTGCTGCTGCAATACCGTCGGCGACCTGATTTCCGGCCACCACCCAGGTTCTGGCGTCGCAAACAAGCCACGCTCGACGATACCCCGCGTCCCTTAGGTAACTTCCGACTACATTTAAGATTTTTTCTCCAATTTCGATTCGGCGCAGCCGAAACATATTTTCGACGCCGCATTTACGTGGCAGTGAACCATCCAACAGTGAATCAAATTGGGACATGGTAACAACCTATCGGAAGTGTGAAGCGATGTGAATGCTTCAAGAAGGCTACTGGGTTGGAAACGTGTCGGAATCGACACTACCATTATCGTCGTGCTAAGTGGCTCTTGACGCCAACTTGGTCAGATGCGGTTGCGCACCTGAGATCAAAATCAAACAACATGGTTGCTTTATTCAAATCGGGACGAGTTTTTCGCCTGCTTCGGCGATTGCTCATCCACTGCGCTTATGCCTGATTTTGCGCCCGACCTTCAACAGTTTCTTCACTACTTTCTGACAACCCACGGTTTGATAGTGTGGTTTGTTTTGTGTGGTGCCGCTGTTGTTGAATATGTATTTCCGCCATTTCCCGGAGATACCGTTACGTTGGCGGGTGCAATTTTCGTCACCGCTTTCGATGGCAGCTTTCTGGCCGTTTTTAGTGCGGTCACTGCGGGATCGGTGGTTGGAGCGGCCATCGACTTTTGGTTTGGCACCTGGCTACATCGTCGGCGGCAGCGGAATGGGGATGATTTGTCTGCCACGGGGCGGGACAGGTTGCTGAATGGGCTCGTGGAACGTTTTAGGCGCCATGGGGCTGCGTACTTGGTTATAAATCGTTTCCTACCGGGAATTCGGGCGATGTTTTTCGTGGCAGCAGGGCTCGCCGGCATGCGGATCGGTCCTGTACTTCTCTTTGCGACGATTAGCGCCGCCGCATGGAATTTGGCCATCATCGCGGTTGGGACGGCCATTGGGGTTAATTGGGAACGAATTGAAACAGTTGTGACGACCTACACGACTGTTGCCTGGGCCGTAGTCGGCGCGATTGTGGTCTTCTGGGTTGGTTTTTACGTGTTTCGACGAATTAGGAGTCGCCGAGTCGCTCGTTGAGTACCTTTTCAACGCTTTTGGGGTCCGCTGGGATAAGGACCGGTTGGTTTTGAAACTGGCCGGGATTGTCGAACAAGTGCCCCTCATGATATTTAACCTTGTGCTCAGTAAACTTAAGTCCGTGGGCTGTGCTGACCACAACGACGCGGTGGTGTGGCTTGATAACCCCACTTTTCGCCAATTTGATCGCACAGGCAAGGGCTACGCCGGTGTGCGGGTCGTTGTACAACCCGATTCGGTCTCCTTGTGCTGCCGCATCGGCAAGTTCTTGTTCTGATGCCTGTTCAACCAGGCCGTCGGTTTCACGTAAAATACGCACGGCACGATCATAACTTACTGGATCACCAATGCGAATGGCGCTGGCCTCGGTGTTCTTTGCCACTATCGCTTCGTATGACGCGAAACCGTTCTTAAACGAGCGATATAGCGGGTTCGCCGCCTCCGATTGGGCGCAGACAAGCCGTGGCACCCGGTCGGTGAGCCCAAACCGATTGAGCCACTGAAAACCCCGTCCGAAGGCGTATACGTTACCCAGGTTTCCACTGGGAATCACAACAAAATCGGGAACCCGCCAACCAAATTGCTGCGCGATTTCAATTGCGGCGGTTTTTTGCCCCTCCAATCGCAGTGGATTCATTGAATTGGCGAGATAAATTGAGCCATCAGAAGTAATCTGCTGGACCACCCTCATACATCCGTCGAAATCGGTGTCAAGTGCCAATACCAGTGAACCATTGGCCAAGGGTTGCACGAGTTGAGCTGTTGAGACCTTGCCCCGCGGCAGAAACACCACGGACGGAATACCGGCCTTTGCGCAATATGCCGCTAGGGCTGCGGAAGTGTCGCCGGTAGACGCGCACGCGACGGCACGAATCGGCACTCCCTGTGCACGCATTGAAACCACAGCGCTCACAAGTACCGTCATGCCGAGGTCCTTAAACGAGCCCGTATGGCCGTTGCCACACAATTTCACGAGGAGTTCGGGAATTCCGACGGATTCGCCCAGTCGGCGCGCGTCGAAAAGGTGGCTTCCGCCTTCGCCGAGAGACACGATGTGGTTGGTATCGATTTGTGGCAGCACCCACTCGCGTTTACCCCACACCCCGGATCCTTCGGGCAAAAATGGACTGCGGTACCGCCGGTCGAATAGTTCTCGCCACTCCGGTCCGGACGTTTCGGCAAGAGCCGCCATGTTGTGGGCAACGTCAAGCAAAGCGCCGCAGGAGCGGCAACGGTAAATTACTTCGGTAAGGGAGTATCTTTCCTCGCACCCGGCAAAACAGGCGAAAGTTGCTTCCAACGGCATACAATTTCTCCGTAGCTCCTGCCGTATGCGGCAGGGACCGACGAGCTTGGTGCACACAGGTGAACTCAATCCGAAATGACGCTTTCTGTATCATATGGAGGTAACATTGAGTAAATAGCGAAAAATTCGACGGAAAGCATTTGATCTTGACGAAAAATCGGTGTGCATGGGCAAAATCCGATGTGAAAGCGGATTCGTAAACAGATGTTGACGGACTCACATGCGCACATCATGCGGACGAGTTTTGTCCAAAGCGGACATCGAGGAGTCTACGAGGGAGGGTTTCGGAACGTCAACGGACCCGGTCGAAATTGGACGGAAGCTTTGGTCGGGAAGGGGTGGCACATTTTGACAGTCCTCGTACTATGAACCTGTAAAAAAATAGCTGAACGAACTTGGATGGATGCTTTTGGCTCCGCTGCCCAGAAAAAAACCTGCACCATATTCCGGATATGACACGGTTTTCTTCCGGGCATCGGGGCCAAAATCCTCGCGTCCAAGTCTGTCCCCATATTTTTTCACAGCCTCTATGATACAATAACGACGTTGCCCGGACTGCATGGAGATGATGGGTGCTCGGATGGCCGAATTTGAACCTCAACCCTTTGGAAAATACCTGCTCCTCAACAAGATAGCCGTTGGGGGGATGGCTGAGATCTTTCGTGCCAAATCACTTGGTGCCGAAGGGTTTGAACGCGAAATCGTGATCAAACGAATATTGCCGTCGTTTAGCGCTGACGACAATTTTGTGACCATGTTCGTGGACGAAGCGCGCCTGGCTGCGAAGTTGCATCATGCGAATATCGTTCAGATTTTCGATTTCGATAAAGCAGACGGGACGTACTATATCGCGATGGAATACATCGAAGGGACTGACCTTCGGCGAATTCTAGAACGCTGTAGGCAGTACGAACGGCATCTGTCACCGCCGCAGGCGGTATGGATTGCGGTTGAAGTCTGTAAGGCGCTTCATTATGCCCACACCCGCAAACACAAAAACGAAGCGTTGAATTTGGTACACCGTGACGTAAGTCCCCACAACATCATGGTAAGTTACAACGGAGAGGTTAAACTTACCGACTTCGGCATAGCAAAAGCGGCGTCACGAAGTACGGCTACAAGAGTGGGACTGGTGAAAGGGAAATGCTCTTACATGAGCCCGGAGCAAGCCCGAGGCAAGCCGCTGGACGGTCGCAGCGACCTTTTCGCATTGGGTATTGTGCTTTGGGAAATGTTGACCGACCGGCGGTTGTTTACCGGCGACACCGAAATCGAAACCCTTCAGAACGTGCTTCGTTGTGAGGTCGAAAGCCCGAGCAGATACAACCGGGATGTTCCACCCGAACTTGATGAAATTGTTCGAAAATCGCTGGCTTCTCAAGCAAACGACCGATATCGGGACGTGGGCGCATTCCAATTCGACCTGGAGCGGTTTTTGTACAACACGGTTACGGACAGTTCGGATATCAATTTGGCCGAAACAATGCATCAGTTGTTTGCGGACGAAATTGCGAAGCTTTCAGAGCAGCAGGCGCAAGAAAAAACGGTGCATTTTGCGCTGACGCCAAAAACGATGCCACCTTCAGGAGCGAATGCCGGCGGATTGCCAAATCGGGCGGCGGAAACAGATCACGACGAGGTCAAAACCGTTGCAATGTCTGCGATTCTTCCAAATGAGGCGCCGACGGTTGCAATGGATTCTCGGGACGTTCGTGCGGTTTTGGCGCAGGGTCGACCCAGTGGTGGTGGTCACGCGCAGGGAGGAGTTGTTGGTGGACTTTCGCGACACACGAACCCTCCGACCCCGAAACCATCGCGCACCAAAGTGATATGGGTGACCGCCGTTTTGTTGGCTTCCGTGACCGTCGGTGTTGCCATTTCCTATGTTATTGCCACCCAAGATCGTGCCAAGCCGGGAAATGGCGGGGGTGTTGTGGCTGCGGAAGACTTCCAGCCTGCGAAAGACGACCGAGGAGGCGTAGTGGTTGTAACGGCACCAAAGGATGCGGAGATTTACGCGGCAGGGACTCTGCTGGGGGTTGGGTCGGGTCGTTACGATGTTGTATTGGGTAGTTCTGTTACTTTTGAGGCGAAAAGGAATGGTTTTCAGCCAAAAGTAAAAAATGTGACTATTAAACCCGGCGAAAATATCGTCGAATTTTCTGAATCTTTGTGGAGAGATGATAAGCCGTCGCCGGCTGCGGCTGTGACAGGAGATTCAGGTAACACGTCCGCTGAAAGACTGCCAAAATCGAATGCTGCTGCGACAAAAGGCACCGTCGTTATTGAGTCCACGCCCAAAGCGGAAGTATGGATGGGCACAAAAAATTTCGGAATGACTCCGGTCACGGCGGAAGTTCCGGCTGGTCGCCAGGCCTTTGTGCTCAAAGTAGGATCCCACTCTGAGACCGTGACGATTACTGTTCCGCCCGGAGGGACCGTGACGAAGGCGTTTACCGTGGACGTGCAATAGTTTTTTGGGGGGCGACGCGGACAAAGGCGGCCAGAGCATGAAAATCATCATTTAACACCAGCCACCTAGATGCCGAGTCAGTGAACTGCTCTACCCAATGCTTCAAAACTGGCGGTATGAAAGCCATCTGCCTTGCCGCGGCATCGACCGGCGGTTATTGTGAATAGGTTATGCCGGACGAAGTTCTTGTGTTCGGTGAACAAATTGAGCAATCTGCATAGTCGCAGGTGATTACAATGCGCCAAGATCAGGAGTGCTGGGGAAAAAATACCACAAGTCAAGCGTTTCAATGTGCAGGCGCGACACGTTGCCTGATTATGTGGGTGCCCCAAATTGACATTTATGGACAGATTCGAAGGCACAAACGGTTTGACTCAATCGCAGCCAGTCGTTTCGACGTTGAATCGAGGGGACGCCACATTGGAAGTCGCGCCTGTTGACGGGATCATCTCGATACTTTCATCTTATCACCCACACGCGGATTTTGATTTAATCCGGCGAGCTTACGATTTTGCAAAATCCCAACACGACGGACAGCTTCGAAAAAGCGGTGAACCTTATATTAATCATCCCGTTGCAGTGGCGGAGCTTGTTGCGTCCCTGAAGTTGGATGAAGCGAGTATTTGTGCCGGGTTGTTGCATGATGTCGTCGAGGACACATCCACCACCACCCAAGACATTGAAGGCCTGTTTGGCGCTGAAATCGCCATGTTGGTGGATGGGCTCACCAAACTAGCGAAGGTGAAGTTTACGACCAAAGAGGAGAGGCAGGCCGAGAACTTCCGAAAAATGTTGATCGCTATGTCCCGCGACATTCGTGTGATACTTGTTAAATTAGCGGATCGTGTCCACAACATGCGAACGCTAAAACACATGCCTCCAGACAAACAGACACCAATCGCCAAGGAGACGTTGGAAATCTATGCGCCGTTGGCCAATCGGCTTGGAATCTCGTGGGTTAAGGCGGAACTGGAAGACCAATCGCTTCGTTATCTTCATCCGACGGAATTTTATGAACTTGTAAATAAGGTTTCGGCGAAACGCCGCGAGCGCGAAGAGTATACCGCAAATACAGTCAATATCATCCATGAATTGATGGCTGAAGCTCACCTCGAATGTGATGTGGCTGGTCGCCCGAAACATCTTTATTCAATTTGGCGTAAGATGAAACAACAACAAATTGAATACGAGCAGGTGTACGATGCGATTGCCTTTCGCATTATATTAGCAGACGTGGCCCAATGTTACCATGCGCTTGGGGTGATCCATAACCGATGGAAGCCCATCCCTGGACGGTTTAAGGACTATATAGCGCTTCCGAAGACCAACATGTATCAATCACTGCATACCGCAGTGATCGGTCCCGGCGGTGAACGAATTGAAATTCAGATCCGTACGGAAGAAATGCATCGTACTGCCGAGGAAGGAATCGCCGCGCACTGGAAATACAAAGAACGCGGCGGTCTGGCGGCTAAGGATGAGCAAAAATTCGCGTGGTTGAAGCAACTCATGGAATGGCAACGTGAGCTGACAAATCCGTCGGAATTTTTGGATATCGTAAAGGTCGACTTATTTAGTGAGGAGGTTTACGTATTCACGCCAGCCGGCGATGTGATGATGTTTCCCAAAGGTGCGACTCCTGTCGATTTTGCTTTTGCGGTCCATTCCGACGTTGGGTATCAATGCAGCGGAGCGCGGGTGAACGGGGTCATGGTCCCGTTGAGTCAGACTCTACGAAATGGCGACCACGTTGAGATTATCTCAAAAAAGGGTCAAAAACCAAATCCGGATTGGCTTAAGTTCGTCAAAACATCGCGTGCACGTACAAGAATCCGCGCATTTGTGCGTAAGGAGCAGCGGGATAGAAGCGCTGCCATCGGTCGTGAACTCCTCGAAAAGGAACTGCGAAAATATGGGATGGCGCTTTCGCGCTTTACCAAAAAATCCGTGTTTGAAGATGCGCTGAAGTCGTTGAACAAGCAGGTAAACACCCTTGAGGACCTGTTTGTGTTTATTGGATACGGAAAGATTCGTCCCGATCAGGTCGTGGAAGTGGCGATTCCGCCGGACGAGCGGAAATTGAGGCTTGACGAACAAGCCAAACCGGAAGTCAAAACGACCGAATTGTCCAAACCGTCATCGGGTAAAAGCGGTGTTCGTGTAGATGGGCTTGACGATATTATGGTTCGTTATGCGCGGTGCTGTAACCCGGTACCGGGAGATAACGTGGCGGGTTTTGTAACCCGTGGCAGGGGAGTGACCGTCCATACTCGTGATTGCCCAGCAATACTTGACGAAGACCCCGATCGGTTAATCGATGTGTACTGGGATGTACAGGCAGTGCGTGGTCATGCGATTTCCGTTCGGGTGATTTGTTCCGACGGAATCGGGTTGCTTAGTTCAATGAGTCAAGCGATAACGACGGCAGGTGCTAACATTATTCAGGCTAATTGTAAGACAACAGTCGACCAGCGTGCGGTGAATCTGTTCCAGGTAGAAGTCCGTAATCTGGAGCATCTGCAACAAGTGATCCGTGCGCTTGAAAACGTGAAGGGTGTTGTGTCCGTGGAACGAGTCCGCGCATGACCAAAGTACCTCGCATGGTCACACCAAAGAAGCATAACTCAACAAACATGGGAATGGCCATTGCCGATGGGAAACAAACGGCGAAGAGGTTGCCCCGTGAGGTTTGTGATGCGGCGAAACGACGCTAACGGGAACACGTCCTACGAGGACTCCTGTGATCAGGCACTGCTGGCGCTTGATTTGTTTGAGAACGGGAACGTGGTCGGCGCACGATCAGTGCTGCGAGGTTTTGACCATCGCGAGTTGGATCCCGAAGTGGGGGCTTTTGTGGGTGGGTTGTGGCGAAGCACGTGGCCACATTGGTTCACTCAGACAGCTTATCTTCTTGTGGCGCTGGTGGGTGTTCTTGTGTTTGTGCTGTACTAACTTACCAGGAGTTACAATGGTTAGGCCGGAATCGTTACCGCAGGCGGTAGAACGCCTGAAACGAGGGGGAACAGCGGTTCTCATTGTGGACAATACCAGAGAGCCGTACGGCGTCATTATGCAGGCCGCCCGAGACGTGACGGCATCCAGCGTGAACCTGTGGGCGACTGAGTTTCGTGGTGTTATCTGTGTCGCGATTGGAGAAAAAACCGCGAATCGGCTCTCATTACCACCGATGCCCGGGCGTACATCCGGAGCTGACAGCCCGGAATTTTTGGTTTCCGTTGAAGCACGTCGTGGAGTTTCCACAGGGATCTCGGCCCCCGACCGAATGGCGACATTGCATATTTTGGCTGATGAATCGGCGACAGAAACCGATATCGTGAGTCCTGGGCATATTTTTCCGGTGTTGGTGCGAAATTCTGGGGTGCTTGGCCGTGCCTCGGAGGCCGAGGGGGCACACGATCTTGTGCGTATTGCGACCGGAGCAGACGCTGCCGCGTACTGTCATATCCTGAATGTGGAGGGTTTACTTGCCGGGTCGTCGGAACTGGTCAGTATTTCGACGTCGCATGATATACCAATCGTTTATCTGAGCGACTTGGTTCATTATCGTATGGAAAATGAACTTTTTGTTCATGTGGTTTCCGAGGGAGTGGTGCCAACGGACCATGGGCCGTTCCGGGTTTTGTTGTATAAAAACGAGTTGGATGGGTTGGTTCACCCTGTATTGATCAAGGGTGAAATGGATGACAATACCCCTGTGTTGGCGCGAATTCACTCCCAGTGTTTAACCGGCGATGTGTTTCATAGTTGGCGCTGCGATTGCGGTGATCAGCTTTCCGGAGCACTGACGGCAATTCGGGAACATGGATCAGGCGTTATCATTTATTTGCGGCAAGAAGGCAGAGGAATTGGGTTGCCCAACAAAGTGCGCGCGTACGCGTTGCAGGACCGCGGCAAGGACACCGTGGACGCCAACCTCGAACTGGGATTTGATGCCGATCATCGCAGCTTCGTGGCCGCAGCGCAGATCTTTAGGGACTTGGGGATAAAAAAACTTCGATTGATGACCAATAACGCTCAAAAAATTGCCGAGATGTTTGATTTTGGCTTGGATGTCGTCGAACGGATTGCGCTTCCCACACCACCGCGTAACGAAAATCTTGGTTATTTAAGAACAAAAAAAGATCGTTTGGGTCATTTGCTTGACCTCAAGCACGACTAAATAACTCATCAAATGTGGCGCGAGGAGTTGCCGACGTTCCTCCTTTGTGAAGCTGCTAATTTCTGCCGGCGCTTCCGGTCACCGCCCGCCAAAAAAGCCCGCCTCGGCCCGACTGCGGTTCGCTCTCCCGGAAATTGCGATCATTTTTGCAGTCTCGCTGTGAACCCTGGGCTAAAAGTCATGGCGGATATCCAGTCCGAAGTTAAAAATCGAGCCCCCTGCTTTGTAGTCACCTACCGGGTCGTTCGGGTCGGGTTTATCGACGTGAACCGTGTCGAAAAGCTGCCATTGAACCGAAAGATCTAAAGTCAATGGTTGCTGGTGGTGTTCTGTTGGGTCAAGAAAACGGAAACCCAAACCCAGTGACATGGTGTGCACGTTGGCGTCGAGGTAGTTGGCTTGTTGTGTGGGCACCGGCAGGCGCTGGGGCGAAAAATAATAACCAATTCGTGCAGTTAGCCAATCCAACGGAACGCTTTCGAATCCAATCCGCGGTGTCAGCGTGTCCCGCGCGTCGATTTGAACAGTAGCACTTCGGGCGTCGAGAATGGTGCCAGGACTGGTAGGGTCGGACTGTTGAAACAGTTCGCTCCCGTCGACAGCAAGCGTTACGTCGGCGGCGGGCGACGGCGCTAAGCTCCACATTGCCCATGTGACATCTGCGGCGACTCGAAGTGGGAGATCCGAGATATCCCAACTTGCGCCGACACTCAATTGATGGGGGGTATATAGAGATGTTCCGCTGAAACGAATATCCAAAGTACCGATTTCTTCGATAAATGCGCGAATTGGCAATTCGTACCGAAGGGACAGTGCGGAACGGTAAGATAAGCTGAGGTTCAGACCATCCAGCGGAACAAAGGTTAGGCCTGCTGTTGGTGCCGCATGACCGAACACGTCTACACGAATATCCTTACGATCTAAACGGTTATCCAAAAGGCTCACGTCAACACGTGCCGCCCCCTGCAGGTCGGCAAGTATCTGGACTCCGAGACCAACCCGAAGCCATTCGATGGGTTGCACGCCGATTCCGCCGAGAATCACGAGTTTGTTGGGAAGACTCTGGTGCGAATAGAAATGTGGCTTTCGGTAATCCACTGCGTCCAGACGAGTGAAACTGAGCATAGGCAAGAAGATGGCGAATCCAAACGCCACTTTCTTTTCAAAAATGCCCCCAATTGGTGCAGAAATGCCGGCGTATACCCCGAGATCGGCATCGGGAAGAAGCGACGGAATCGCGCTGGATGTGTCGCGCCGCGAAATCGAGAGAAGGGGAACGACGTAGTTGAATCCATAACCGAAATGAACCGACTTACGGCTGATGAGGTTAGCGGGATTGTAGTATGCCGCGAAATAATCCTCAGACGATGCTGTCTGGGCGTTTCCCATGGATGTCGATCGTGCACCAAAGCCGTAAATGTCAAAAACACTTGCTGCTGTCGGGTTCGGGATACAAATTGTGCTCAAAAGCAGCGTAAACGCCCAAATGCGGCCCCTGTGAAAATGGCCGAAAATTGTGTATCGCTGTCGACGTTCTTTCCGACTTGCGATGAATCCTGTTGGTGTCGGCCACAATTGGGGGACGTCGGCGTACATTTTGTCTGGCATCGGATTGGTGTAACTTAGCACGTTCCGTCCACGGTAAATCGTTTTTGGGCGATACATCGGCGGTAGTCGTCAAACTCCAGGAATCGTTGAATACTGGTAAAACGAAAACACGACAACAATTCATTGAGTTTATGTTCTGTGCCGCTTAAGTTAACGTAGTACTTGAATCTTCGATGAAATGGAAGACCCGACAGTCGCGGTTGAAGCGGATCAATTTCTCGGGGGTGTAGGTAGATCGTTGCGTTTTCGCCGATGTGATTCAAATAACGAATCGCTCCGTGGATGACTGGGGTTGGCAGCAGTCGAAGGTAGCCTCCTCCACCGATTGGAAGCGACCTACCGAATAGCCTTACCACGCTGGCTGGAAATTCGTATAACTTGTGCCCACAAGTGGTTTGCAACAAAAACGGGCATTTAGGGGCGTTGGGAAATCCGCCATGGGCGTGAACCGCTGGAAATATGCTGGCATCATACTGAATTCCATGTTTGGCGAGAATTGGAAATGCCCAGGGTGTGTTTGGCGTGACAGAGAAACCCGATGCGCGATAACCGATTACTGCCCTACCGACTGCGTTTCCGATCGTGCCTAACGAACGAATCAAATCCGCTTCAAAGGTCGATGGCGATACCCGGTTCACAAGGATGTGGCCGTACCCGTGGGATGCAATGTCATGACCACATTCGGCGATCCGGCGTATTAGTGATGGATGATGTTTTGCGACCCATCCAAGGACAAAGAAGGTGGCTGTAACACCATGGTTGTCCAATATTGCCAGAATTCTTTCTGTGTTGGCCACGACGCGAGAAGGAAGGGTATCCCATGGTATCTTGGCGGTATCGGAACGCGGCGCGTCTAGTATGTGGAACCAGTCTTCGACGTCGATGGTCAGCAAGTTTTCGAGCATGTAGTGGATCTCGTCGAGGAATGTTCGATAATGGTCGACGCCGAACCGCGGTGCATCGCCCGAAAAGTCTGCGGTCGTTCGCCGCGAGATCAAAATGTACGAAGAAATCGTTGGGGGATAAAGCAAAATTACGACCCGGATCGGCTTGTCGAAATCCAACGTCAGTCACTTAAGGAGTTTGGCATCTAGTTCCAGCCGCTTCGGTGCGTGGTGTTTTTTAGGGGATTTCACGACCCCGCTGAATTTGAGCCGGATCGTCCGAAAAAATCCTGAGTCATATCGGGAATATGGCGCATGGATTTTTGCGGGTGAGACGGCCAAAGGCGGCAGGGACAAAAATTTAATCAAAAAGCACCACTCGCCCAGCTCGGATTTCTGACAAACCGGCGAAAAAATGGGGTCAAAAAAAGCAGATGGTGTGTTTGTTTTCGTTTGAACTATTCGATATGGCAGATATGCGGAGGGCACGTGGGAGCCGTCATCAATGTTGTGGGTGCACGCCCAAATTTTATGAAAATCGCGCCGCTGGTTCGGGCCTTGAGTGGTGTTGGTGTGGACCAACTTCTTGTTCATACTGGTCAACATTATGACGAGGCAATGAGTCGGATTTTTTTTGAAGATTTGCAAATGCCGACACCGGACGTGTACCTCGGCGTGGGTTCGGGATCTCATGCCGAACAGACCGCTCGGGTCATGATCGACTTCGAAAAAGTGTGTCTTGAACACAAACCCGCGATGGTGATTGTGGTTGGGGATGTGAACTCGACCATCGCTTGTGCGCTAGTTGCTGCTAAGTTAGGAATTCGAGTTGCTCATGTAGAGGCAGGGCTGAGGAGCTTTGACCGGCGAATGCCGGAGGAGATCAACCGTGTTCTAACGGACAGGATCAGTGATTTTTTGTTCACGCCGTCCGAGGATGCCGATTTGAACCTTCTGAAGGAGGGATTCGCGCCCGAACATATATTTCGTGTGGGTAATATTATGATTGATTCATTGTACTCACATGTTGGGCGGGCACGGGCGACAAAAATCGCCGAGCGTCTTGGATTACCTTCCGATGGCCGGAAATACGGCGTGGTGACCTTACATCGACCGTCGAATGTCGACGACCCAGAGGTGTTGCGCGGCATTGTTTCCGCGCTCAATACCGTCTCGCAAAAAATTCCCCTTGTGTTTCCAGTGCATCCACGAACCCGGGGATCGCTTGCACGGTTTCCGTTGACACCGTACGAAGGCGTCGGGCGTGGTATAGCGGTCATTGAGCCGCTTGGTTATTTGGAATTTCTGGGTTTGGTAAGTGGTTCCGCAATCGTTCTGACCGATTCCGGTGGCTTGCAGGAGGAAACAACCGCGTTGGGAATTCCTTGCTTGACGCTTAGGGAGAATACGGAACGCCCGATTACCGTGGAGGAGGGGACAAATCAGGTAGTGGGTACCAATCCTGAAGATATTGTTGCTGCTGCGAACTCCGTGCTCGCCGGCAACAACAAATTTGGTAGAATTCCTGCGCTGTGGGATGGAAAAACTGCGTTGAGAATCGCTGACATCGTGGCGGCTGCAGTCCTTCGGTAGCCCAATCGCTGAACGGCACTGCATTGGCGGAAAGTGCAGTTGATTTGCCCCGGACTTCTCACCCGCAAGTTTAGGAGACATTCGGTTTAGATCCGGCTGCTATTTATTGGTTTACGACCTTTCTGACAGACGTTTAAGAATTTCCCCATGAATTCCGCCGAAATCACGCCCACTCATCCCTAGAATCACGTCGCCATGAACCGCGTTATCGGCCACGAAATCAACAATATCGGTAAATTCCGCGATGTGGTGTGCGTCAACGCCTTTGCTTCGCAAATTCGTTACGATGGCCTGGACGTCGATTTGGTCGGTATCGGCCAATTTGTCGTTCTTTTTTAGAGGCTTGGAAAGGACAACAACGTCGGCACCCGACAGCACTTCTCCGTACTGGTCCTGAAAGATCTTTCGTCGCGATGTGTTGGATTCCGCCTCAAACAGCGCCCACAGCCTACGTGTGGGGTATCTGGTTCGAATCGCGGAAATTGTCTCTCGGACGGCGGTTGGGTGATGCGCGTAGTCATCTATCACCAGAATACCGCCGACTTCACCACGAATATCCTGCCGTTTTACAACTCCTTCGAACTGCGATATGGCCGCCACGATTTCTGGAAACGAAACTCCAAGCCGGTAAACAATGGCGATCGATGCCAACGCATTCAGAACATTATGTTTTCCGGCAAGCGGACTAAATAACTCACCTTTCAGCGTACCATGATAGGATACGGAGAATCGAAACCCAGTTCCCACCGGTACCAAGTTTGTAGCCACCCAGTCAAAATCGCCGTCAATGCCGTAGGTTTCTACTGCGCAGGCAGCACGGTGAGCGACGTCGATGGCGAGTTGTTCGTGTCCACATACAACGAGGTGGCCATCTTCTGGAAGAATGTCGACGAAACGACGGAAACTTTCGGTTACGTGAGTAATGTCCCGGTAGATATCGGCATGATCAAACTCAATATTTGCCAGGATAGACGATTTTGGCTGATAGTGCAGAAATTTTGGCCCCTTGTCGAAATAAGCCGTGTCATATTCGTCTCCTTCAACGACGAAGTACCGTCCGCGTCCTAACTCTGAAGAACGAGCAAAGTTTTTGGGAATCCCTCCAATCAAAAAACCAGGGGCTTGCCCTGCAGATTCCAAAAGCCAAGCACACAGGGATGTTGTCGTTGTTTTTCCGTGGGTGCCGGTCACCACAATGGAGTGGCGGTTGGTCAGAAACAACCAACGCAGAGCCTCCGGAAAGCTCAGGTGAGGAAGATTACGTCGTCGCATTTCCTCGGCTTCGGGGTTTGTTCTACGAATCACATTTCCAACAATGACAAGATCCGGGGTTTGATTCGGAGACCAATCAAGATTTTCTGCCCGATACCCTTCAAAAACCGGGATTCCCCATTCGGCAAGACGTAAACTCATCGGCGGAAACGCACCCTCGTCCGATCCGCGCACTTCAAAACCTTGTTGAACCAGAAGGCGCGCAAAAGCGCCCATCCCTGACCCGCAGATACCCAACACGTGAATCGTTTTCACTTTTTCGGGATACACTGCTGGTCGGTTTTCTGTGAGTTGCACGACGTTCTCCTATAACGCGCACGAGCGCGGCTGACGTATCGCTGGAATTGTGCGGCCTCTTTGGGAAATGTCCAGTATTTTTCGATGTATCGGTTCAGCTTTGGCATGGCTTTTGGTTATTTAGTCCGCATTTCTCGCGAGGCTTACGGATCGGCGCACGTAGCCGAAGAATTGTGAGAAATCGAGGCTGGGTGTGTGGGGTTTAGACGAAAATTTTTTCCCTGGCCGCCTTTTGCCGCCCAGCCCGCAAAAGTCCCTGCGGCATATTCCCGATATGACTCAGGATTTTTTCCGACGGTTCGGCGAGAATTCGCTAGCCAAAAATTCCCCTAAAAACCACCCCACCACCTTGTGATTCTTGTTGTTTTTGGGTTGGTAACATAAGGATGGAATGCACCGGCAAACGTTTACGTTGGTGTGCGACCCTTGGTAGATTGCTTGACCATCGACCGAATTCGCGTTACCCTTGCGCGCTTGTTGGGGTTCCAACATCTTGAAATCTCTAGGTTTGGAGTATCCGGTGGCCAACTCAGACGACAAGAACATTCAGGATCTGAAAGCGCGCCTCGGACTGGCAAAAAAGGCCGGTGCCGAGACCACAGCCAAATCCGGCGCTGACTCAGAGGGTGCCGCGGTAAGTGGTGACAAAACGTCATCGCAGGGAGCTACTCAGGACGAATCCACGGGCGACAAAACGGTGGTCGCACGTGCTGTTCCTGGTCAGGCGACGGCATCACAACCGCTTCGAACCGCCGGTGGGGGGGAAGGCCGTGCGTTACTGGAGACGGATGGAGGAGTGAGGAGGGGACCTCTGGGCGGTGAGTCCGAAAGCCCCGCCGAAATAGATGTGCCGCTTTCGGGTAAGAGCCGTAATCCGGCGTTATTGGTCGTAGTTGGCATTTTGAGCCTCGTTTTTTTTGGATTTGGGTATTTCTTGGGTAAAACCTTTGAGGCTCGTTATGTTGAGAACATCAAGATCGTAGAGGGTCAGCGAGTCAAAGACTACCTGGAGCACAGTACGATCGCTGGAAGCGATGAGAAGTCTCTCGCTGTCTTGACTACATTTA
This sequence comes from Myxococcales bacterium, assembly GCA_013360285.1. Classification (GTDB taxonomy): domain Bacteria; phylum Myxococcota_A; class UBA9042; order JABWCM01; family JABWCM01; genus JABWCM01. The sequence goes on along the minus strand of JABWCM010000065.1, from coordinate 9,642 downwards.
AGGATGAGATCGAAAAAATTGCGCAAAAAATCGAGACTGCCCAGGCAGGTAACGATTTGGAGTCAATTGGGGGAGACATGATGGCATTTTTAGAGCTGGCTGCTGCCTATAGCGTTCAACTGGATATTTCCGGCCTCTTGGCAGATGGCATGTACAACTCGGAACTTGTAGGTGTTCTGTTTTCGTTCTCGAATAATGCACAACGGCTAAAAGCAGTAGCAGGACAAGTGGCGCAAGAAGCCGAACTATTGAAGGCGATGAAGTTTGACGATTCCGCCAAACCTTCCGCCGAGCGGAAGAGTTTTCTGCTCAAACAAGAGGAAGCGAATGGCGTCATGTGGTCGGTTGCGGCCCCTCTTCAGGCGATGCAGGATCCGGAGGCTGTACAGGATGCGACCACCGGTGCCGTTACGGGCCACCAGGTCGCTGTACTGGAACAAAACCAGGAGTCAGGCGTAAGAGTTCCAACAACGGAAATCGTTTTTGTGGACATTGCACCTTATGTTAATGGCCCCATCGGTGAGTTAAAGAAGCTCGTGTGGCGGGCCGCGTTGGCCCGGGCCGCACGCCGAATTATGGAATTGCGAGAAGTGGCGAAAGCAACCGATCCACGAGCTGTGACTGAAAAAGCGTTGGCTTACGCGAATAAATCCCCATATTTTACCTTCTAGACCGAATTTCTTCTAGGCGTGAGGCTACGAGTGCTGATTCTCCAACATCTTCGAGCCAGGTAGACAATTTTGTCCTCGACAAGCGTGCCATTCACTCTAGCCCGCAAGCTTCTGAGAAACGTGGGCTAGGTGTGTGGGGTTTTTTTGGGGGGATTTCGCGATCCAGCGAGTTTGAGCCGGGCCGTATCCCAAAAACCTGAGTCATATCGGGAATATGGCGCAAGGTTTTTTGTGGGCGAGACGGCCAAAGGCGGCCAGGACAAAACTTTCATCTAAAAACACAGTCACCCAGGTGACTGGTGTTTTTTAGGGGAATTTTTGGCACGCCGGATTTGAGCCGGATCGCCCCCAAAAAACCTGAGTCATATCGGGAATATGGCGCAAGGTTTTTTGTGGGCGAGACGGCCAAAGGCGGCCAGGACAAAAGTTTCATCTAAAAACACAGTCACCTAGCACTAACGGGTCACAAACGCCCGGCATCTGGTCAAGGCTGCATCCCCGAGTCCGCCCCGCCACTACCTGTGGGGTGTTTCCGATACCCCATGGGGAGCGCCACGGCGGTCTCAGGGCGCATCCTTGTCCTCGGTGTTCGGGCTCTTTGTGACCGAGTAGTGCTAGTAGAACCCAATCACGCGGAATCGAACTTCTTGGGTGGGAGGAGTTGCAGTCTGAAGCACGTGGGTCCAAATGATGACAAGTCGACCGTCGTCAAACGCCAACACTTGGGGTTCGAGCTGATCGTGCATCGTATCGACAGTTGGATTAACTGGAGCCGCGGTCGGAGCACCGAGTGATGTGAACCGGCGCAATACCAGGTCTGCACCGTTGGTGCTCGGCCCCTTGGTTTCATACACCACGGCATAACCGGTGGCAAAAGTGCCTGCTACGGATGGATTCCGGTGATCGCCGGGGGATTTTGCGCTGATATCCAGCAAAGCACCCTGCGGTTGAATGTCTGTGTTGTAGAATCGTCCGCGAATCGTCGATTCAGTGGTTCCGGTCGGAATGAATTCGTACACGAGCAAAAAGCCGTCTACGGTCGCGGCTACTGCAGGGGTGCTTGCTTTACCTCCGGTGGCGTCTGTCAGTACCACCGCTGGTCCGACGATTGTCCCGGCATCAGTGAGGCGAATTGCTGCAAGGGTTTGGGATCCGGATGTGGAGGTGGACTGCCATATGACAACCGTCGTTCCGTCCGGTAGGTGGGCCGAAGCTGGTGCGCTTTGATCGCCGGCAGCTAGGCCAGTTAGGGGAATGGGGTTGCCAAGCGGTGTACCTGTTGCGTCAAAACGGCGCGAAAATATATCCAATCCAGCTAGTCCTGACATAGGAGTGACCCACGTAATGAAGTGGGTGGTGTCGAATGACGAAATGGTAATTTGGGATGCTAAACCAAACTGATCGTCTTTGGGCAACGCGATCGATATTTCAGGCGCAGTCGGTGAACCCAACAGCGAGTACGGACGGATCCAGCCGGAAAGTTCCGTTGGTAAGTTAACGCTTCGTTCCCAGCCAACCAGAAATCCGGTCTGATTGGCACTCACGGCCGGTTGTGCGTCGGAAAAACCACTTGATGCGGCCACTTGTGTTTCCGATGCGGCGGGTTGGCCATCCGGACCGAACTGCCGAAAATGAATTTCGGACGGTTGTTCTGGATTGGTTCCCTGATGGGACCAGGAGACGACAAAACCTTGCTGATTGAGTTGAGCGGCGGCAGGGTTGGACTGATCCGCGATCAAGTTCGTCGATACGGATTGTTCGCCGGGGACCACACAAACGCCCGATCCAACGCAGACAAGGCCAGCTTTGCACGTGGGGGCGTCGTCAAAGGCGGTGCCCGTGCTGTTGCATATTTTTTTTCCGATTAGACCGTCGCAGATCAACTGTCCCGGTAGGCACAACGAACACTTTCCTTGGAAACAATAGGGCGTATCGCCTTTGCACAGTACCGGCGTGCTCCAACCACCGCTGTCACACGTCGACACGTGGGTGTTGTCGGTACAAATGGGACTGCCTTCGGGAACAATGACGGCCGAACCGCCGGATGGACCGCTAAGCTGCGCACATTGCGATCCGTCGGTGCACAAACCGGACGTGCCTTCTAAGGTGAGCGCGCAAAAACCCGACGCGCAAATCGCGTCTGTTGTGCATATTGTGCCGTCGACACAGGTGTTTTCGTCCGCAATTCCGTCACAGTCGTTGTCCAAATCGTCGCATTCAAATTCGTTTGTACCAGAGTAACTCGTAACTTTGGAATAGTCGCACAGCCATTCCCCGGCCACACAGACTGTTTTCACTCCGGTTGCGCACACACCAACCTGTTTGCACTTACTGTCCTCGACTTTTGTTAAATATTCGTCGATAAGGCCATCGCAGTCGTTGTCTTTGTTGTCACATTTGGTTTCCAGGGGTTCATATTCGGGGACAGCCAGGAGATCGCAGGTCCATTTCCCGTTTGAGCACGCGGCGTCGACTCCCAGTGAACATACACCGGCCACCGGGCAGGCATCAGGCGGGATTGTTGGGAGGTTTTCGTCTATCTTACCGTCGCAATCGTTATCTTCACCGTCGCAACTTGTCTCGGGATCTTCGTAAAGTGGGTTGATAGCCCAGTCGCAGACGTATTCCCCTTCTTTGCACACGACCGAACTTTCTTCGGTGCAAACACCGACACCTAACTTTCCACAGTTCGGGACCGAGCCGGGTGGTGCGGCGACGGTTTCATCTACCTGTCCATCACAATCGTTGTCTAAACCGTCACACAACGTTTCCTCTACTTCATAGAATGGAAGTGCCGCGGCGTTACACAGCCAAGTGCCGTTGACGCATACCACTGGTGTGCCGCTGCTGCATACACCTTTGTCCGAGCAGCCGACAGTGGTTGGACCGGACGTGGCTGTTAGGTTATCGTCCACGAGGCCGTCGCAGTCGTTGTCGAAGCCATCGCACAGTGTTTCTGCTACTTCATACCCTTGGATGTTCTCAAAGCCGCACTCCCATTTGTTGTCGATACACTTTGCCACATTTCCAAAACATAGCCCCGCCGTAGCACAGCCGGATTCTTTGGGATCGAGGTCAAATGGTTCGTCGGTGGCCCCATCGCAATCGTTGTCTTTGCCGTCACAAGTTGTTTCGCCGGCAGCCTGAAACCCGGAAACGGCATTGTAGTTGCACGTCCAAGCGCCGCCGGCACAAGTTGCGTTCACCTTTCCCAAACAGACTCCGACCGAGTCACAGCACGGGCCTTTGGATGGGTTGTCTGGGGTACAGTCATCCGCTGTTACGCCAACCACAAACACCTCATCTGTTTGTCCGTCGCAATCGTTGTCCAGTCCATCGCAGGACTCTTCGTTGTTTTCGTAGAGTTCGCCAACGTTCGTGTAGTCACATACCGTCTTACCACTCTCACATAACGTCTTTGTTTTACCTGCACAAACGCCAACTGTTTTGCAGCCGGCCGGTATGGGGTCAAACGTCCCTTCGTCAACGATGCCGTCACAGTCGTTGTCTTTGTTGTCGCAACTGGCTTCTTTGGTCTCATGACCGGGAACCATGGAGTAGTCACAATGCCAAATACCTTCCAAACAAAACGCAAAGAGACCTTTGGAGCATACTCCCTGCTGTGGACAGTCGCTTGCCGCCGAATCAAACAAAAATTCGTCGATTTCTCCGTCGCAGTCGTTGTCCAGGTTGTCGCAGGACGTTTCTTTGTTTGCTTCGTAGAGATTTAGTTGGGACATGTCGCATGTCCATTTTCCGTCAACGCATGTCGATATGACGCCTTCGAAGCAAACTCCCACGTTTGGACACGGTGATGGGCCGTCACATGAATCACCATTTGATGTTACGTCTCCGCTCGAATCTGAATAGATGTCGTTATTGTTGGCAGTATCAGACCCTCCGTTGGAGTCTTGTATGGTGTCAGTGTTGGTTTGATGTGTGTCGTCTTGGCTCGTTTCTGAGCCCAAATCAGAGGTTTGGAACGGGTTGGCCGGCTCGACCGTGATGCATCCGGACGATGCGAGGAGACACAAGACCATAGCTGGCCCGAACTGATTTCCTGTGCGGGGTGTTTCGGAAAAAAGTTGAGTTGCGCGAACCATGGGCTTACTCCGTCGGCCGTGCTTCGGTCGGCCCGGTCGACTCGTTACGACCACTGTTTCACTCACTATCAATTTTTTCCAAAACGCCGTTTTCAGAACCATGTTTGTTTGGCGAGTGGTCAGCTTACATGGGTAGGTTTCAACAGGCATCATTCGCTCCTGCGCCAAACAGCGGTTACGTTAATTTAGGGCATCCGATTTTTTTGAGCTGCTTCGGAAAAAGTTGAATTAAACAAACGATTGGTCTACCCGGTTGGCGTGGGCGATTCGTTACGGCTACGGATTTGCTCACCGTCAAGTTTATCCCACATACCCTCTCACTAGAAACGAAATTGAGCGGAAACCGCCGCACCGCCATCCGTAGGCCCGATCTGGAACGTTGTTTGATCTGGTTTGCAGCTTTGCGGTGACGGCGTATCGCCGGTTTGGGACAATCGTGTGTTTGACGGTGATTCTGTATGGCCAATAATCGCGGTCACCAATCCTGCCGCTGCGACTACCCCTCCTCCAATCGCGAGCGCCATCGCAATCGTTTGTCGGGAATCCGCTTCTTCCTGCAAACGGTTGTGCTCCGGCACATACACGGTGTTGTAGTAGACAACGGCCGCCCCGGGATCGGAGTCGCTTGAAGACACCGATAGGTCGTTTGCTTCGTTTGCCGCCGTCACTGCCAGAATCTGAAATATTCCCCCGGTTAAAGCCGCAGCCGCGCCGATACCAAAAACGGTCCATCCGTATGTTACTAAATCGGAGCTTAAATTTTCTTTCGGAATTGTCTGGTACGTCGCCATCACCCGTGGGTCCGGTCCGTCGGTTGACGTTGTCTTTTGGCCATCGGTCATCGCGGTTTCGGGTTCTTTCGGAGAAATTGTCGCTGGGGTTGTCACTTTTGGTGCCTCGTTGCCGCCGACTGGTTCAAGTCGCGCTAACACCTCCGTTGGAAATGGTCCCTGCACCGCGACGGAACGTTGCCACGCAACAAATCCCGCTTTGGTTATTCGTATTTCATAGAGACCAGCAACCACTTCCATGTCGTCGAGAGGTGTGGTTCCCACTTTTCGGCCGTCGAGCAACACGTCGGCGTTTGTGACGTTTGCTGTAATCTTCAATCTCGTTGCCGATTTGGTCATCGTTGTTTCTTGCCGTTCGTTGGCGACGAGTCGCACCCTTACAAGCGTGGGTCTGCCCGCAACAGCATCCACTATCAGAGTCTTGGTTTCGTAACCAGGATGCTGAAACTGTAGCTCATGGTGGCCTGCAGACATCCATAAATCGGGTGGATCGAGAGCAACCGGCTCCGAATCAAGCAAAATGCCGGCATTTTCGGGAAAAACATAAACCGATACAAGTGCGCGAGACCCGTCAGTTGCTGCAGCGCACATGGTAAGTCCTCGTTCTGCACTGATTCGTTCCGCGGCGGTTTTGGGGGACAGGAGCATCTCGGCGTAGACTCTGCGCGCCTCCTCCCACAGTCCGCCGGAAACATAAGCTTCGGCGGCATGAATCAGGTACGATGGATCCGCGAGTGTTTCGTGCGCCTGTTCGTAGAGTCGCCCCGCAGATCGGGGATCATCGGCTACCAATGCCAGCCGGGCGCGGGCAGCATAACGCTCCGCGGTAAGATAAGCATCGTTCTGTGCCACTGCCGTCGTTGAAAAGACGCATAACCACGTCGCAAACATGAACCCCACGTGGAAGCATCTCATCCCCCTGCATGTGAACCACCTGGACATCTTAGACCTCAAGCCCGTAACAAGTGGTGGTCTAAGAGGGTGTTTTGGTAAAAATTGCCGGTGAGCGAGACAATGGCCGTAACGAGTCGGTTTTGACGACCGAGGCCCACCGGATGCGTGCCCACAGGCACGTCGAGGATGAGCCGACCGATTCAGAATCGGCGTAAGTAGGCCATAGGCACGCGCAGCAGGATTAAATATTGAAACAACACCCTCTAATAGGCAAATCGTTCATCCTAGAAGATTTCAGCGACCGCCGTCGAGAACTCCAGCGCGAGGTTAGCGATGGTTGGAATGTACTGTCAAGGCAGAGAAATTTGATTAGCGGCTGACGAAGTAACTTCTTGTTTGTGGCTTGTGAGCGTTTTCGCAAATAAGCACAGTCACTTACGAGACCAAAATCAAACAGTGACCCCAAAATATCGGTTTCAAACCTGGAACATTACGACAATAACCGTGTCCGATTTCCATCATTGAGCCCGGATTGTTCACAACCGTACGGGCGAGAATGCCCGAACATGTTCGCGGATAAGCAGGCGTGGCCCCGTCGAGTTTGTGAAATAGCTGTTGGCCGGGTTGGGCGGTGGTGTGGTGGTTACGGTCCGTGAATTACCAATGACTACGTTGTGTCAAGAGTGGCGGTCTGTTAGGTTTTATGACGGATGCGCAGCGCGATTGCGAGGTACAAAGATGGTGTCAAAGACAATACAACGAAACCGTGTGGTTGAAGCATTGTGGCTGTGTCTGTTTGTCTGGGTGTCGGGTTTGATCAACTGCAGCGCGCACAGAAGTTCGGTGGAACTGGATCCAATGATTCTCCGGGCCACCGCTAACCCGGACGGCACCATAAGGGTCGACGCACTCGATCCGGAAATTTTGTTCTCGGACGCGACGCTTGCATACCAAAACAAACGGTTTCAAGTTGCTGCAGAACAGTTTGTTCTGTATGTGAACACATTTCCCGAACAAACAAATGCGGTTATGGCTCAGTTCAACGCTGGTTTGGCATTTGAGGCGTTGGAGCAGTGGGAAACGGCACTCCGGTACTTTGATGCTTATCTTAACAACGACGTCAGGGAAAAAGACAAAATCGACGCGCTTTTTCGGCGGGGAGTATGTTTGCAGAAGCTTGGGCTATGGGCGAAAGCTGCGGATGTTTATGCGACTATTCTCACGATGCGTTTAACGGTACTTGATCGCGCCGAGACCCTTGCCCAGTATGGATTGTCGCTACACCGTCTTGGTCGGCTAGCAGACGCCGAACGTGCGTATTTGGATTGCCTCAAGGTCCGAGACGACAATGTCGAACTGAACTTATTTGATGGAAACTATTATGTTGCGATGGCACAGCATCAGACGGGGGAGATCTATCGTGCGTTGTTCGAGGCGATTCGTTTTCGGCTTCCTGTGGAACGAATGAGGCGGGATTTAGAAGACAAGAGCCATTTGTTTCTGAAGGCGCAAGCCGCTTATTTAAGGGCCATTCGAATGAAGAATACAGAATGGGCGTTGGCGGCGGGATTCAACATAGGTGTGTTATACGAAGGTTTTTACCACGACATGATGGATTCCGAGTATCCAAGTGAACTCGATGCCGAGAGTTTGGAGATCTATTACGACGAACTGCGGTCCAAAGTGAGACCACTCATTGAACGAGCCGTTGAGGTTTACGAAAAGAATCTGATTATGAGTGAAAAAATCGGCGCTCAGGACACGGAGTGGGGAAAACGAACCCGAGAAAGCCTAAACCGTGTACGAAATTTGATCCGTAAGACCGAACAGCGCGATAGCCCAGAACGACCCGCAACCTAGGTGACTGGTGTTTTTCAGCGGAATTTTTGGCAAGGCGGATTTGAGCCGAATCGCCCGCAAAAAACCTGAGTCATATCGGGAATATGGCGCAAGGTTTTTTGGGGGGCGAGACGGCCAAAGGCGGCCAGGACAAAAATTTCATCTAAAAACACCAGCCACCTAAGGGGCTGGAGCGGCTGCTGTGTCTGGCGCGGCAGGTTGTTTTTTGGGGGCGTTACGACTTTCGATCAGTTGCTTTTCCTGCGTGACAAGATCGTGATAGGCACCGGTGAGTTCAACATCTCCGTTTTTCTGAGCATCACCAAGCAACGCGCGATACCAGGCAAGATAAGTTTGAACTTTGGTCATTGCCGAAAGTTCCCGTTTGATCAAATTCCTCTGTGTCTTGGTCTCTTCTTCGGTAGGATCAATTTTTTCCTTAAAACGAATAACCAACACACGATCCGTATCGGGTAATTTATGCACTTGCGGACTGAGCGGGTTCTCTGTGCTTAACTTAAACGCAATATCAATAATTTCAGGCGCTTTTCCGAGTCCAGGTACAAATCCTTCCATGTCCGCAGGACGTGGAATTGACCCGGCGCTCATTCTCGCAAAAGGTGCTGTTTCGTTTGCGGACAGGACCCCGGCTTCTTTTCCTGTAACTGGGTGCCGAGCGTTCCACTCGGTAACGATGTCCGTCAATGATTTGCTGGTGTCCGCTTTCGCTGCTTCCAGGATTTCCTTTGCGAATTCTTGCGCTTTCGCCACAGCGCGTTCCTGCTGAAGTAACTTACGAGCGATCTCCAACTTTGAATCTTCCAAACTTTTCTCGAAGGCGGGGAGTTTTTCCTCCACGCGTAAGATCCAGAAACCGCCAGAAACTTCAATCACCTCGGTTCTTTGACCAGATTCCAGTTTGAAGACGGCATCCGCGACTTCTGGACCATATGGCCATACGTTTAGTTCTTCTTTTGTTTTCGGTTCGGCGATCAGGCCACCGGTTGCGGCGTCCCGGTCGGATTCGGTTGAAGCGACCTTTGCAAAGATGTCCTCCGGAGGCGCGGGGGGGGCCACCGGCTCCGGTGCTGCGGCTTGCTCTCCTTCTGCGGTAGGTGCTGCGGCTTGCTCTCCTTCTGCGGTAGGTGCTGCGGCTTGCTCTCCCTCTGCGGTAGGTGCTGCGGCTTGTTCTCCTTCTGCGGTGGGTGCTGCGGCTTGTTCTCCCTCTGCGGTAGGTGCTGCGGCTTGCTCTCCTTCTGCGGTAGGTGCTGCGGCTTGTTCTCCCTCTGCGGTAGGTGCTGCGGCTTGCTCTCCTTCTGCGGTAGGTGCTGCGGCTTGTTCTCC